>JAFGRO010000058.1 GCA_016935095.1 Candidatus Woesearchaeota archaeon | reverse complement strand
TTATTAATACTATATCTTATATCAATATACAAAAAACTATACAAATCGAAACATTTATATACTAATTATTCATCTATAATTAGATTATAGAAAACTAAATTTACAGAGGGAGGACACATAAAACGACCAAGGACTATCTGCTTAGTTTTCTGAATACAGATTTTATAAAAAAAGGAGGGAAAAAATGGAACAATTTGAATTTGAAAACGTAGGGAATGTAAGAATAAAGGTCATGGGCTGCGGCGGGGCAGGCTCTAATATGGTCAACTGGCTTCATCACAAGGGAGTGAAAGGAGCAGAAGTTATCGCATTTAATACAGATAAATTACATCTTGATACTATTTCTGCAGACAGGAAATTTATAATTGGTTATAATTTGACCAGAGGCCTGGGCTGCGGAGGCTATCCACAGTTAGGAGCCGAGGCTGCAGAAGAAAGCCAGTCTGAACTTAAAAATTGCTTGAAAGGCACGGATATGGTGTTTGTGTGCGCAGGCATGGGTGGAGGCACTGGTACAGGCTCAGCGCCTGTTGTTGCTAAAATCGCAAAAGAGATTGGCTGTATTGTTATAGGGACTGTGACAATGCCGTTTAAGATTGAAAGAGCAAGAATAGATAAAGCTGAATTCGGCTTGCAGCAATTAAGGGATTATTGTGATACTGTTGTTGTTATTGATAATAACCGCCTGGTAGAGATTGCAGGCAATCTGCCTGTAAAGCAGGCTTTTGCAGTTGCAAATGAACTGATTGCGACAATGATTCGCGGTATAGTAGAGATAATTGCAGTTCCCTCACTGGTAAATCTTGATTATGCTGATGTAAAAGCAATAATGACCAATGGCGGTGTTTCATGCATTGGCGTAGGTGTTTCAGATACTGAAAACAGGGTGGATGAAGCTGTTAAAGGGGCATTGAGCAATCCTTTGCTGGATATCAGTTATGAAGGAGCAACCGGCGCTTTGATCCATATTGAAGGAGGCCCTGACATGACACTGGAGGATGTGAACAGGGCAGGTGAAATGGTGACAAATTCAATGGACCCTGATGCAAATGTAATCTGGGGCGCCCGAGTCAGTGATGAAATGACAGGAAAAATCTGCGTGATGACAATTATTACAGGAGTACAGAGCCCCTGGATTGTAGGCAAAGAAAAAGCAGAGATTAAAAAAGCCAGGACAAGCCAACTATTCAATGATGAACTCAAAATTGAGATAATCGGATAAATTCTTTTTTTTATTTTTTTTAAAAATTTTTTATGTGTGTTTAAAATGGACATTAACAAAGTTCAAAAATTAAACCAGCTGGCTGTGAATCTAAAAAAACATAATATCGCTGATTCTGCAAATGATGCTGTTAAACAGGCGGAAAATGTCTTTGGCACTCAGAATAATTTTGTTACAAGGCACACATCAAGCAGTGAAGAGCCTGATAAAATCCAGGAAATTGAGAGGCAGATAAGGAACCTTGGGTTTAAATTCCAGAGAAACGAAGAAAGGATCAGTTCAATAGTGGAAAAGATCAACGGCCTGATTAAAGAGTTTAATGACCTTAAATCAAATCCGCAAGTAAATAAAAAGATTGAAGCCAAGGCAGAATGCAGGGGAAGCATGGACCCGAACAAGCCGATAGACAGGAATAATATTGCTCCAGCAGATGTTTCTGTAGAAAAATATTTTTATTTCGGGAAGAAATAATTAATTCTTTTTATTAGATTTCTTTTCTTTTAATTTGCTCATCAATCTCTCAACTTCAGCAGCCTTTTCCTGGGCTTTGAATGCAGTTTTCATAAGAATTTCATTCTCCTGTTTCAGCTCATCTATCTGCGAGTCTCTCCTTTGTAATTCTTTGTAAAGGACATCAATTATTCTTTTGTAATCATTAACTGACTTCCCCTTTAGAGAAGGCTTTTCTGCAGGGTCAAATTCTAAAGATTTTTTCTTTTTCATTGTTAAACAGTAGTTGTAAAACTATCTCCTGAAGTATGGAAGATTCTTTTTTTGTTTTCTTTAAGTTCGGATTTAAGCACAGTACCGATAACCAATATATGGTCTCCTGTTTCAATTTCTTCTTTGACTTCGCATTCAAGATATGCAACAGCTTCCTTTATCCTGCAGCAGTCTATGCTCTCTGCTTCTTCTTTTGTAAGGCCTGTCTCTTTGAATTTATCAATTACCCTTCCTGTATTCCTGCCGCAATAAAGCACCTGCTTTTCATTTTCAGCAGAGATGAAATTTATTACAAAAGCTTTGCTTTGGCGGATTAGTTCATATGAATACCTTTTCTTGGCAAGGGCAAAACAATACATCATCGGCTGGAATGACAACGGAGAGTGCCAGTCAATTGCAAGCATATTATCCTTTACTGTTTCTTTTCCAAAATGCCTGACATGAGCCCTGCAACTGACTAAAACTGTCTGCCTTGGGTTAAAAATGTTTAGCATTTTCACCTGAACCTGTCAAAAATATCATGTTCTTTTTTCTTATGCCTGCTCTTCACTTCAAAGCTTTTCTCGCTGCTCATATAAATGCACACAATAAAAAATATCAGATAAATCACTAACGGCAGAAAATACATATTAATGAAATTCTTCAGAACCATTTCAGGAACAATCATAAATGTACTTGAGAAAAGCGCGGTTTTTAAGATTTCACGTTTTTTTAGTTTTTTTCTTGTCAATCTTGTGAAGGCATAAGCTAAAAACGAAACCATAAAAATAATGATTAAATACTTTATTATGAAATAAAAATACGCAGCAAAAAAAAGCGTCGGCAGCAGTATTATTATTAAAACGCCTGTCAAAGTTTTGAACAGGTCTTTGTTTGCCAGGAGATCAGCGTAATTGTCTATATCCTGTTTATCAGTTTTAAAAATAGTAAACTTCCCAATGTCTGGTGAGATCCTCTTTCTGAAGACAAAGTCTTCTGTAATTAAAATATACTCTTTGCCGATGCCTGTCCTGTTCCCTGTTAAATCAAGCACAACTAAAGGAAATTTAGATAATATGACAGGAGCTTTCATTTTCACATCAAGCGAAATATTAAACTTATTGAATTGAGAGAACTTTTCATCAATCTCCCCTGATATTGAGCTGAGCTTTATCAGCCATAATAACCCGAAGACCAATGAGCTGAACAGCAATAATATAAAAAAATAATCAAATGCTCTTTTAGATGGCAGTTTTTTAAGGCTTTTGTAATTATCAGGGTTAAAGCTTCTTAATAAAATCAAAACAAACTCCCTAGATTTCATGGTTTTTGACTAATAAAGCCGGGTTTATATAATTTTCTCAGGCATGCGGATAAATTAATACTACTAACAAATAGTTTAATAAATTATTCATTATTAAGTGATATCAGAATGAAAACCTTTAAATATAAGAGACAGTTACCTGGAAAACAATATATTGTTATTTATTGTTATTGAGGTAATAAAATGAAAATGAAAAACATATTTTCAGTCTTGTTTTTTGGAATAATAATTCTATCAGGTTTTGTAATGGCTGATGGTAAAAACAGCAAATGCGTAAGTGGAATAGTTGATTATACACCCGATAATTTAATATGGGGCCACTATGATTGGTGTGTTGGCCCAGATGAAAACAATAGCTGTGGTTCTGGCCACAATGATTGTATAGCTACACATGGAAAGGCTTGTTATTATGGAGATGGGAATAAAAAATGTAAAGCATGTGCTGATGATAACAGTGGTACAGCTTCTAAATTAAAAGATGCAACTGACAATCCTAATGAAAAATTCAAATGCATAGAATGGCAAATTGATTTGCCTGTTGATGGTGTTGACTATGCAACTGGAAAAGCTGATGCTAATGGAAAAATCGTTCAAACCGGTGATAACTGGCAGGATTCAAAATACAATTGGGAAGACTGCAAAGAATGTAAAGATCTTAATGTAAATATTTATGATTTGAATGCAGATAATGTATATTTTCAAGGTTCAATTAATGGTGAGAGCTGGGTCGATAATACAGTTTTATTTAAAATTGAAATTTATCAGGATGATAATGGGAATAGCATATTTGAACCAAGTGAATTAAAAGACACAATCTACCCTTCTGCAGGAGCTGTTTGCCAGGGAGATGTTCATAATAAGAATTGTAATAATGACAGAGTAAAAACAAGGCCTAGATCCTGTGAAGTAACATGGGTTTCAGGGCAATCATCTGTGCTTTATAATAAATACAAATCACAAAAAATAGTTGGTTATGTTAAACCTTTTGAGCAAAATAGCGGAACTCCTGACTGGAAATCACAGACTCCTTGCGTTTATATCAGACAGGGAGAACCTGCTCCTTATTGCGGAGACGGCATTTTTAATGAAGAGATAGATGGAGTATGTGAATATAAAGGTCCTATTTATTTAAATGGAATGGTTTGTAACAATAATCAGAATGAATGCAGGCAAGACTGCACATGCTGCGGAGATGGTATCTGGCAACAGGAGCATGGAGAAGAATGTGATGACGGCAACACAATAGATGATGATTTCTGTAGCAACACATGTGAAAAAACATATCAGCCTTCATGCGGAAACAACATAATTGATGATGATGAGCTATGCGATTATAATGCATGGGCAACAGGAGTTCAATGTGTACAAATGCCTGGCTCTAGTGATGTGTGCAGAATGGGTCCTTTATATGGAGATACTCAATGCACATGCTGTGGAGACGGAATAATACAATGGAACACTTGTGGACCTGAACCTGATTGTATTGAATTTATAGAACAATGCGAACAGGATAGTGATTGCCCTGATGATTTGGATGGTAAAACCTTAGAAGGTTGTGAAAACTGTGTATGTAAATATAAGACCAACCCACAGTGCGATCCTGATGATGCAATGGTTTTTGATCCTCAGCCTGAAAAAGACATTCCTTTTGAAATAAAAGTAACATCAGATTTACCTTATGGTTGGGTTGTTGTTACAGTAAACGGAGTGAATCTTGGAGGACCTTTAAGTGTGGATAATATAGGTGGAAGATGGCAGTGGACATGGCAGTATACTGCAACCAGCTATGGTACATATGATGTTAGGTTTTACATGAATGCAGAGTATGATAATCCTGAAGTTGGAATTGAATGTGCTAACAGAGAATTTACAATTTCAGAAGAGCAGCCTTACTGCGGGGATGACTTCATAAACCAGCCTTCAGAAACATGCGATGATACTGATTTTACTGACGGGATTGATTATGGTGATACTGTGTGCTGGATTAAAGTGCAGGATTATGCTCAGTCTACATATTGCAGGATGGTAGGTGAAAAGCCTTGTACCTGCTGCGGAGACAGTATTATCCAGACAGCCTATGGTGAAAAATGTGATGACGGCAATACTGTTGATGAGCCGAACAGTGATTTAAACCAGTGCAGGAATGACTGTACTTTCTGCGGCGACGGCACATTAGATGCAGGCGAGGAATGTGATGACGGCAATAAGATAGACGGGGATGGGTGTGCATTAGACTGTACAACTGAAAATGACATCCCTGAATTCAGCTTTATAACAGGGGCATTAGCAGCAATTTCTGTATTAATCCTGTTGTTTATTAAAAGAAAGAGATAATCAGCAGAAATAGATTATATCTTTTTTTTCTTTAATTATTTTTTTGACAGTAAAATTATTTTTAATCTGATTACTGATCAGGTCATAATTCTTTGCTTTTTTAAGCACAGAAAATGCAAACCTGCCTTTGCCTACTCTTTTCATCTCTTTAAATGATTTCTCAATATCATCAAAATTATGTATTGCTGTGACAGAAATTACAATATCAAAGAAATCATCTTCAAAAGGGAGCTCTTCAGCTTTTCCTTTGATTAATTTAACCTCTTTGTTTTTGCACTGGCTTAATAATTCTTTGCTCGGCTCAACACCATAGCACTTGCATTTAAAAAAATCAAAACAAAAGCCTGTGCCGCAGCCAACATCCAGCAATTTATCTGTTTTTTTAACTCTGAGTTCATTCGAGATTATCTTTATTTTGTTCAGCTGCTCTTCTCTATGAAGCTCATTATATGCATGAGAGATTGAATTGTAATAATTATCCATGAAAAAATAAAATAATTTTATTAATATAAAAATTTACCATTTTTCTATGCAAAAAAAAACAGTTGTCAATGCAATTATCCTTAATGAAAATGATGAATTAATGATAGTTACAAGGGCTTCCGGCAGGGGCAAAGGATTAATAACAATCCCGGGAGGCAAGGTTGAAGAAAATGAAACACATGAGCAGGCCCTTAAAAGGGAAATAAAAGAAGAAACTAACCTTGATATAATAAATTCCCAGTATTTTGATAAAGTCTCTTATCCTGATTTAAATATGAATGTATACCTGTTTATTGTTAATGCAGAAGGAAATATAATTTTAAAAAAAGATGAATTAGAATCATATAAATTTGTTAAAATCAGTGAAATAGATTATAATAGAATATATTCGCCAGACATAAAAGAAGTAAAAAGAATCTTTAGTGATTTGGATTTTTATATTAAATCAAGAAACATATTAAAAGAATTAACAGGCAAGAAGCATATTATTTTTACAGACAGGGGAAATACTTCAATACTGCTGGCATTAAAGCTATGCAAATCATTGAATAAGAAAGATATCCTGATACAGGACCAGGGAGGGTGGCTTACTTACAGGGATTTCCCGAAAAAATTAAAATTAAATTTATCAGAGATAAAAACAGATTACGGCATTGTTGATACTGAAGAATTAAAAAACAACTGCAATGAGGATTCAGCCTTCTTATTAAATTCATTTCCCGGTTATTTTGCTGAAGAAGAAAATATCAGTGAAATCCAGAAAACCTGTAATCAGAATAAGACCTTTTTAATAAATGATGCTTCAGGAAGCATAGGCACAGGATCAGCAAAAACAGGAGATGTTATCCTGGGAAGCTTTGGCAGGGCAAAGCCGATAAACGTTGAATACGGCGGTTTTATTGCAACAGATAATGAAAACTATTATGATTTTTTGGTTAATGAAAACAAAAAGCAGGTCATTCCTTTTTATGATTCTCTTTATGAAAAATTGACAGGCTTAAATGCAAGAAGGGAAAGATTATACCTGATTAATAAAAAAATAAAATCTGATTTAACTGACTTTGAAATTGTCCATAAATCCAAACAGGGAATTAATGTAATAGTAAAATTTAATAATGAGCAGGTAAAGAATAGAATTATTAAGTACTGTAATAAAAACAATTATGAATATACTCTCTGCCCGAGATATATAAGGATATTGGATGATGCAGTCTCAATTGAGGTGAAAAGATTATGATCCAGGAATTCATCAAGTCGTTTATATCTATTTTTGTTATTATGGACCCTTTTGGAGCTGTGCCTGTCTTTATTTCAATGACGAGCAGGCTTAAGGTAGAAAAAATCAACAAGGCAGCTGACGAGGCTGTATTTACTGCTTCTTTATTGTTGTTTTTGTTCTTGTTTTTAGGCATTCAGCTGCTCCTGTTATTCGGGATAAGCCTTTCCAGTTTCAGGATTGCAGGAGGGATTCTGCTTTTGATTTTAGGCATTAAATACGCGCTTAATCTGCGCTTTATTACATCAAAAGAAAAATATTTTCATGCGTCTGTGCCGGTAGGCACTCCTTTAATCACAGGTCCCGGGACTATAACGACAGTCATGCTTCTTTCAAAAACATACGGGTATCTGATTCCTGCCCTGAGTTCACTGCTCTGCCTGTTGATAACATGGCTTTTTTTAAGATATTCTCAAAAGATTTATAATGTACTCGGCCACCAGGGAAATGAGATATTCTCAAGGATAATGGGATTATTTATTACAGCGATTGCTGTTGAATTTGTAATAAAAGGAATTTTGGAAATATTTTGAGGTGATTTTTTAATGGGAGAAAACATACCTGAATCAATGGAAGACCTAGTTTACTGGACATCAAGGAAAATTGGTAATGGAAATATTAAAGCCTGGGTTTACAGGGGAGAATGTCCTAAATGCCACAAAGGATTAATGGGAAAGCCAATTGGCCCGGACGGCAAGGTAAAAACAAGGGCAAATTATTATGAATGCACTGAATGCGGCAATAATATTGATAAACAGGGATATGAGGAATCATTAGACTGCGAATGCATATATACCTGCCCCGAATGCAGCCATAAAGGAGAAGCTGTTTTTCCGTTTAAAAGAAAAAAATACAAAGGCGTAGATGCTTTGGTTTTTAACTGCGAAAAATGCAATGCAAAGATAGCGATAACAAAGAAGCTGAAAAATGTATAAGTTAAATTGGTTTTAATTCTTTATTATTCTTTATTTAATTCTTTATTTTTAAGCTTGGTGAAAAAAATATAATTTAATTAAAATCTATTTTTTAGGCTTTGGGAGATTTGCTGGTTGCTCCTAAATATCAAACTAAATGTTCCCCAAGCGCCCTTTGTAATCTTCCAGCGGAGGGAGCCATTGAGGGACTTTTACAATCACATCAAGGGCA
>JAFGRO010000057.1 GCA_016935095.1 Candidatus Woesearchaeota archaeon | reverse complement strand
CCTCAATAGCTCCCTTAGAATATATATTTACAAGGGGCACTTGGGGAACGTCCTGTTTAAGATTCAGAAGCAATCAGCAAATCTCCCCAAGCCTGAATTAATAAAATAAACAACTAATCTAAATTTTTATTTAAGCCTGAAAAATATGTTTCTAAAAAAAGTTTATAGTGTATAGTTTTCTTTATTTTATCCAATTACCACTTCTGAAATTACAAAAGTGATATAAATTAGAATGAGTGCTAAGCCTTCTTTCCAGGTTACAGATTTTTTTTGGAAGAATAATAATGCTACAAAAGTAGACAAAACTAAAAATAAATTTGCTGTAATAAATGATTCGAGTCTTAGTTCAAAGGGATTAATTAACGCAGCAATACCTAAAATTAAGGAGACATTTGAAATTAGGCTGCCTAACACATCTCCAAATCCGATATTTCTTCTTCCTTTTAAAATTGACCTAAATTCTAATGTTAACTCTGGAAATGTAGTGGCAAAAGCAAGTATGGTTAATCCCATTATAAAGTCACTGATTTGCAGATATACACCAATTTTTGTTACTATACTTACTAAGAACTTAGCACATAATAATAAAATAGGTAATGAAACTACAAGTATTATAATGTTTTTTAGAAATTCTTTTTTCACAATATGCTTATGATGTTTAAATTTTTCTTCACGTTTAATTAAAACAATTAAATAAATAAGATATGCAATTAAAAGAAAAATACCATCAATTCTTGTAATCTTCCCATCTAAACCTAAGAATAAGGGCAATAGAGTTATTCCCAGGCTCATAAACAATGCTTGGTCAAATACCCTAAACATTTTTGCTTCAATAAGTATATTCCCTCCTGCAACTGCCATTATTCCAAGTACTAAAGTCATATCAAGTATACTTGCCCCTATTAAATCCCCAAAAATAAGTGAACCTTTTTGTGCAATAGAGCCAAATATCGCTGTAGCTATCTCCGGTAATGAGGTCCCAAACGCTATTATTCCAAATCCAATAAAATACTCGCTAATGCCAAGCTCTTTTGCAATGTTAGCAGCAGCTTTTAATATAAAATCTGCACATTTTACAATAACCAATACTGTAGCTATTAGATAAATAATGTCAATAAGATTTATCATACTATAATTAAATACCCAAATAATTAAGTTTTTAAATTTATCTAATAAATAAAAAGTGTGCTGGACCATGACATATGTCACCACCTTAATATTTAGCATAATTTGCTAAATATGGGTGATATATTTGAAAAAACACGAAATCAGGAGAAATTTTATCAAGTTAAAAAACAAAGGGTATTCGTATTCTACATGTAGAAGGATTTTAGTTGCAAAATTTGGTTACTTTATTTCTGAAAGGACATTGAAACGCTGGATGAAGAAATTGGATCAAGGAGAATGGAACTTGATGGACAAATCGAGAAGACCACACCTAATTCACTATAAAGTTAACTCTGAGATTGAAAGACAAGTAATTGAATTGAGGAAGCAAACAGGTTGGGGACAACAAAAATTGTATCCTTATTTGAAACATCTTGGAATTTCTGAAACTTCAATTAAAAGAGTAATAAAAAAACACAATCTTTGTCGAGAGACAAAGAACAAAGGCAAACGTAAGAAATGGGTAAGATGGCAACGCCATCATCCAAACAGTTTATGGCAAGTAGATCATACTGATGAACAGAACAAGTTCGATTGTTATACACTTTCTATTCTAGATGATTGTTCAAGATATTCTTTAGCTTTAGTTAAGCTAAATCAAGTAACAACGCAAGTTGTTACTTTTATCTTGGATAAGACAATAAAAACACACGGGAAACCAAGACAGATTTTAACTGATAATGGTGGTGCTTATGGGCTAAAAAATAAACATAGTAAATTTGACATCTGGTGTAGAAGAAGAGGTATTCAACACATACGAACAAAAGTCCATAGTCCAACAACAAACGGAAAAGTTGAAAGCCTTTTCAAAACGATGGATGATGAAATAAAATTCTGCAACAATGACTTTGAGTTCTTTAGAATGAGGTACAATCACTTTAGGCCGCATAGCAGCCTAAATAACTTGACTCCAAGTCAAGTTTATTTTGCATTTCACAGATTGTTTTAGTGCTAGTGACATATGTCATGGTCTCATACACTTATCGGCTATTAATATTATTTCATATAAATATTTTGCCATTTTTTGGTTCTGTTTTTCCCCAACCTTTTTATATTATAAATCATTTTAATCAAAGGGGGTAATTTAATGGATAATCTGACACCAGCTATGCGGCAGTATATGGAAATTAAGAACAAGTACAAGGACTGCATAGTTTTTTTCAGGATGGGTGATTTTTATGAGACATTTTTTGATGACGCTAAAACAGCTTCTAAAGAACTGGAGATTACTTTAACCAAAAGGGGCATTAAGAATGATAAGCAGAAAATTCCTCTTGCGGGAGTTCCTTTTCACGCAATAGATTCTTATCTGCCGAGATTAGTTAAAAAGGGCTATAAAGTTGCTATTGTTGAGCAATTAGAGGATCCTAAGCTTGCAAAAGGCGTTGTCAAAAGAGGTGTTGTCAGGATAGTTACACCAGGCATGATTATTGAAGACAAGATGCTTTCTAAATCAAATAATTTCATCATGTCAATAAGTATAGGAGATAATAAATATGGTGTGTCTTTTGCAGATATTTCAACAGGCGAGTTCATTACAACAGAACTGCATAATCTGGATGAAGTTAAAAATGAGATAACAAAATACTCTCCAAAGGAAATTCTTTTGCCAGGTTCTTGTGAAGACACTGATATTGCCAAAAAGCTGAATGGTTTTTTTTTGAATTTTTATTCAGATGTTAATTTCTATTTTAACAATGCCAAAGATAACTTAAAAGCCCATTTCCACAAAGAACCTGAGATTTTCGGGTTAAAGAACAAAGAGCTTTCAGTCAGCTCATCAGGCGCATTGCTCACTTATATAACTGAAACGCAGAAAACTTCTTTGGATTATATTAACAAGCTTAGATATTACTCAACAGGAGATTACATGATCCTTGATAACACAACTATTAGGAATCTTGAGCTTGTGAAAAATATTGTTGACAATTCAGCAAGGGCTTCTTTATTGACTGTCCTGGATAAAACTGTAACTAATATGGGCTCCAGGCTTTTAAAAAATTATATCCAGAGGCCTTTGCTGGATTTGCAGAAGATTAAATTAAGGCTCAGTGCAGTTGATGAACTCTTTCATAATGAGTTCCTGAAAGGAGATATTGTAGATTTGCTTAAAGAAGTTTCAGATATAGAAAGAATCATTTCAAGAATAAATTATGGAAATGCAAATGCCCGCGATTTAATTTCACTGAAAAATTCCTTAAATAACCTGCCAATGCTGAAAGAGCTGCTTGAAAAGACAGAATCCACCCTCCTGAATAGGTTGAGTGATTTTAAAACGCTGAAAAATATATCTAACCTGATTGAAGATTCAATAAAAGAGGAGCCATCTGCTGTTCTAAGCGAAGGGAACATAATAAAATCCGATTATAATAAGGAATTAGATGAATTAAGGGATATGACAAAAAACGCTAAAATCTTCATTAAAAACCTTCAGGAAAAAGAACGTAGCAAAACTGGAATTAAATCCTTAAAAATAAGGTTTAATAAAGTATTCGGCTATTTTATTGAGATAACAAAAACTAACCTTGATTTAGTTCCATCTCATTATATTAAAAAACAGACTCTTGTCAATTGCGAAAGGTTTATTACACAGGAACTAAAAGAAAAGGAAGCACTTATTTTAGGCTCTGAGGAAAAGATAATTGCACTTGAGCAGGAATTGTTTAAAGGCATAATTGATGAGATTATTAAATTCACAGAGGAAATACAGAAGATTGCAAAGATAATATCTCTGGTTGATGTTCTCTGCAGCTTTGCGGAGACAGCTGTTAAAAATAATTACTGCAAACCTGAACTTAAAGATGATTTTGTTATAAATATTAAAGAGGGCAGGCATCCTGTTGTTGAGCAGATGACTGATTTTATTCCGAATGATATTGAGATTTCCCATGAAAACAGGACTATGATTATTACCGGCCCGAATTTTTCAGGCAAGAGCGTTTATATGAGGCAGGTTGCACTGATTGTATTGATGGCTCAGATAGGAAGCTTTATACCGGCAAAAAAAGCAGAGATTTCAGTTGTTGACAGGATTTTTACAAGAGTAGGCGCATCAGATGATATAACAGGAGGCATGAGCACATTCATGGTGGAGATGACAGAGACTGCCCAGATATTAAATAATGCAACTGAAAAATCAATGATCATATTAGATGAGATAGGCAGGGGGACAAGTACTTATGACGGTGTAAGCATTGCATGGGCTGTTGCAGAGCACATTACAGAAAAGATCGGCGCTAAAACACTTTTTGCTACACATTACCATGTCTTAAATGAGCTGGAAAACAAGATCAGCGGAGTAAAAAATTATAATATTGCTGTTAAAGAAGAAAAAGGCGATGTTATCTTTTTAAGGAAAATAATTGAAGGCGGTACTGACAAGAGCTATGGTATCCATGTTGCAAAACTGGCAGGTCTGCCTAAAAATGTCATTGAAAGGGCAAAAAACATACAATTTAAGCTGGAAAAAGAAGACGAAATCACTGAAAAGATTATTGTTGAGAAAACAACTGAGAAAAAAAAGAAAAAACAAGTTAGTAAGTTTACAAAGGTAAAGCAGGTTAAGCTGGATGAGTTATTTTGATGACACAAACCAGTACCAGGCTCCCAGAACAGCCATGTATATGTTGCCAAGCCATAATGCTATTTCTGTATAATAGAATAATCCCAGGTCCATGAACAGCAATGCGTAACTCAACCCAATAACAGGAAGAATTGCCATGACAGATGCAAACCTGTAATCAGTTTTAGAAATGCCTTTTGCAATTGTATAATCCTGCCAGGCAGCGAATACAAGAAACACCAGGCCAAGGCCTTTCCAGAAAATCATTGGAAAAAACATGTTTTCAGATAATAAGCCGCGGCTGAATCTTGTAAAGAACAAAAGGGCAATCCCGATAAACCAGTTTATCAGGTTATCCAGGACAATTATTTTTTTAGTGTAGCTCTCAAGTGTTTTTTTCTTCATCATACATTATAACAGCCATGCCTATTTAAATCTTACCCTTTTACTATTTCAGAATCGTAATGTTTTTATATGCTTAAAAAGTCTATAATAAAATGCTTAATTTAAAGGAACTTTTCAGGGTAAAATTCTTTCTTCATAAGATAATTCACCTAAATTTTATTATGGGGATTGTTTATGCTACTTTCAAGGTTTTTACAACTCCAAGAAGCGAGTATTTCCTAAGGAGATTATATGCTTTTGAAGCATGGCTGATCATAGGCTTTTTTGCAGTCTATTATGCATTGACTGATTATAAAAAAAGGAAATACATCCTTGTCAGAAAATAGTCCATGGAATCTCTTTTTCCTCAGGTTGATAAAGAGCTGATAACATTATCCTTAACCTCAAACTTCACGTCAAGGAATTTCTCAATAACATACATGTTTGTTTTGCAGTGATTTGTAATCTCGCATGCTTTGATTTTTGAGCCCGGAAACAAAGCCATTAACGGCAGTATCTGGTCAGCTAAATATTTATCAACAGGAGCTTTGCTGTTAATTTGCCTGATTAATCTTTTAGCAGCTTCCTGAGCTATTAGTTCAGAGCGTTTTCCTTTTTCACCGAGAGCATCTGCTCCGAATATTATCGGGTCTTCATTGAAATCAGTTTCATCGCCTTTTGAAAAATCAGCCCAGAGTGTAATTCCCGAGCCTATAGATAGTGTGTCACAGTATTCAGTCCTGATTTTAATGGGCACATCAAGCTGCCTTAAAAAAAACCTCGCTGCTTTAGCCTGCCTGTCCGCGACATTTGCTTTAATCAGTTCTTTAGAGCAATGCGATACACCTCTTATTTCAATTAAATTCCCCGGTGTAGTTAAATTAATCTTTTTCCCTGCTTTTTTCAGGTCATTGTAAAAATCCTCAAAAATCTTGTAATCACTAAGATGGAATTTGGGCCTTATTCTTAATTTGACTTTACCCTGGCCTTTTGGATAATAACCTCGCCTTTCTACTTTTATTTCAATATCCGCATATCTCCTCAAATGCGGAATAAACACATTTGCCAGGTAATCTATCGGCATGCTCCATTTAGTGTCTGTCCCTCCTTTGATTTTTATTGTGACTAATTTATCCCCGAAAATGCACGGGAAAATCACAGCCTGCAATAATAAAGTAATTGAGCCTGCTGTCTGGATGTCAATATTAAGGTTTTTTATCTGAGTTCTTTTAGGATAGAAATCTAAATTATTAGCTCCTAATTCAGCGCCGACAACATCCGCACTGCAAAGCTCTTTTGCAGCTTCAATAGCATACAAATGCTGGTTTTTTAATCCTGGAGTAGGACGGCCTTTCCTGATATCTGTAACAGTGAAAGATTTTCCTGTAATAACAGAGAGAGCCAAAGCTGTCCTGACAATCTGGCCTCCTCCTTCAAGATAAGAGCCGTCTATTTTGATCATGGAGCCTAATAATGAAGAAGGGTTTATAAAGTTAAGGGATTTGGTTTTTTTCTAATCAATTCTATTTTAATTATTGCTCCATTTCTTATTGGAATGAGTTTTTTGCCACAAAGCATATTTAGCAGATACTCTTTATATGATTCACTCATTTTATAAGTTGTAATTTTCCCAGTACTTTCCTGTGCAACCTGTTGCCCTTCCAAATAAATAAACTCACAAGTGTAATCATCCGTTGTATTTACAACACGGATGTAATCTTCGTCAAAGTAGTACATTGTCTCTATTACTTGTCCTGTGCTGTTGTAAGTTTTTTTGATAGCTACTTTTTCTTCAATTGGATTGTGTATATATTCTTGAAGTAAAGTATCATTAGCAGAAGTCCCCTTGTATATTTTTACTAACTGATTAAGTGAGTTGTAAACTCTAAACAATCCATCCCCGCTAACCAAGTTTCCATTGTTACAGAAATGTCGGAAATCCAAAGGATTTCTGAGCACACCAGAAATTTGCAAATCAAATTTCTCAGTGAATCAAAGATTTTTAGTACAAAGAAACCTTTGGTTTCTTAGGGCATCATAAATTAGATTCAGCTGTTCTGCATGTACAAGAGGCTGTATTAGAATTCAGTTTAAAACAATATTTTTTGTAATATCAATTAATTCTTTGCATGTGTCTATTAGCTCATTTATTTTCTGTTCTTCAACAGATATTTTAATAGAATAAGTGTATTCCTCTCTTAAATCAATAATTTTCTCTTCATTGCTTTCAATATCTTCTTTATATTTTAAGGCTTCAATGTATTTTTCATCAATTTCAATTTTTCCTTTCTGTGTTAGCCATTCAATTAGTGCTATTGTGCAGGTCTGATTACCTGATTCATATCCAAATTTTCTTGCAATAGCTAAAAAGCAATGATATATAACATAAAAGCCAATATTAATGCACCAGTCATAAAAACCATTTTCCTTATTTGATATTAATGCATCTAAATCATGGAGTGCTTTATCAATGTGCTGTTCTGCTTTTTTAGCACTTGGCTCAACTTTTACTAATCCTCTATGTTTAGGTTTTTTGCCTAATCTATTACATTCTTCAATCTCTTTAAGTGCCTTTTTTAGGCACCAGTCAACTTGTTTAGATTGTTTTGTTGCGGGCATTTTTAATTAGCTCAACATATTTATTTTGTCCATATAAACAGATTGCATTTTTAATTATATCTATAATTGCGTCTTTGTCCTCTTTTATATTGTTAATTAAGTCACTTTCAGTTAATAATATTGGATGGATTTTTTTTGGCAATATTTTTTGTTTTTCTTTTATTGTTTTTGAGATATTTTTATATTCATCTTTTTCCATTACAACCATTACGTCAATATCACTTGCAGTTTGGTAGTTTTTTATTATAGAACCGTATAACAAAACAATCCTATTTTCCTTATATAGTTTACTAAACTCTTTTTGCCATCTTTTATATTTATCATTAACCTCATCAGCAAGTAGAAATGAGATAAGCTGTTTTACATAGTTATTTTCAAAATTTAGTTTATATATTATTGATTTACCTATTGTCTGTGAGGTTACAAGATTTTCATCTTTAAATCGCTTAAATATTTTCATAACTCCTACGTGTGTTATATTAAGCACTTTACTTATAGAATTAGCATTATAATAAGTTTTCAAATCTTTAAACAAGATTAATAAAGTTTCTCTTTCCTTTTCAGTTAGTGATACCATTGTAACTCTAAGTTACTATATCGTAACTCTAAGTTACTATATAAACCTTTCGCTTTTTGATTATGCACGACCGTTCGAGTGAGAATATCGAAGAACAAACTGGTTGAGTTTAGTTTTTTAATTGATGTATCAGAATTAGTTTGAAGACTTATGACGGCAGTGGAAGCTCACAAAGCATGAAGCCATAAATTCTAAAAATAATAATGCCATCTCAAGATTGACTCTCTAATAAATATATACAAATCGCGATTATAATAAATTAAAATGAATTCAATAGCTCTTCCCGAAAAACATCCAGTACTTGGCTTTTTTACCGCAGTGGACGCAATTTCCTTCCGGCTCTTTTGCATCAAAAGGCATATTCAGTGATTTAACGCCTTTGGTCTTGTCTTTTATCCAGTCTTCGCATTCAGTTTCACCGCAGTGCATTGCATAAATCAGTTTCTTATTTTCCGCAGCCCGCATGAATTCATCCCAGGAAGTAACTGTGACTTTTGCCTGCTCCCTGCATTCCAGTGCTTTTTTAAAAAGGTTCTTCTGGATGTCTTCAAGGGTTTTTTTAACTTCATCTTTAATTTTTTTGAAAGGAACAGGTTTTTTCTCTCCGGTATCTCTTCTTGCAAGAATTGCCTGTTTTTTCTCAATGTCTCTCGGGCCGATCTCAATTCTTATAGGCACTCCTTTTAATTCCCATTCATTAAATTTCCAGCCGGAGCTATAAGCTTCCCTGTCATCAAGGTAGACTTCATATTTATTAAGTGATTTTTTAATTTCATTGGCTGCCTTAAGCACAGTTTCCTTGTTTTTTTTAAATAATATGGGTATTATCACAATCTGCGTAGGGGCTACATTAGGGGGAATTACAAGGCCTTTGTCATCGCCATGCATCATTATCATTATCCCGATGCTTCTTGTTGTAAACCCCCATGAGTTCTGCCAGGGATGTTTTCTCTTCTCATCCCTGTCTAAAAATGAAATTTCGAAACTCTTTGAAAAATTCTGGCCAAGGCAATGTGAAGTAGCTCCCTGTATTGCTTTACCGTTTGGAAGAAAGACCTCCACGGAAGTTGTGTAATCCGCTCCTGCAAATTTTTCTTTTTGTGATTTCTTTCCCTTTATTACGGGAATTGCCAGCAAGTCCTCATAAACTGATGCATAATAGTCAAGTATTTCACGCACTTCTTCATCAGCTTCTTTTTTAGTTGCAAAGACAGTATGGCCTTCCTGCCATAAAAATTCCCTTGTCCTTAAAAAAGGCACAGCATACTTGAATTCCCACCTTACAATATTGCACCACTGGTTTAATCTTAACGGAAGGTCATTATGGGACCTTACCCATTTTGCATAAGTGTCATACATTATTGTTTCAGAAGTCGGCCTTACTGCAAGCTTCTCGCTTAATTTGGAATTCCCGGCCTGCGTAACCCATGCCACTTCAGGGGAAAAGCCTTCAACATGCTCTTCTTCTTTACATAAAAGCGACTCAGGGATGAAAAGGGGGAAATACACGTTTTTAACTCCTGATTTTTTTAATTTTTTATCTAAAAAGTCTTTAGTTTTTTCCCAGATTGCATAAGAATAAGGCCTGAAAACAATGCATCCTGAAACTTTAGTGTAATCAGCAAGTTCAGCTTTTTGAATAACCTGCGTGTACCACTCGCTGAAATTATTTTCACGTGTGACAGTCAATCCCAGAGTCTGTTCTGTTTTATTTTCCTTTATTGATTTTTTCAAAAAAACCACCTGATTTAATTTAAGGATTTAATTGGGTTTAATAATTTTTTGTTTGAATATAAATAGAGGGCTACCAACGGTAAGCCTTTAACCATTCAACATTTAATTTAATTAAATCTTTCATTAAAGCCTTAAGGGAAACACAGTAAGGAGGGCATGAAGCCCTCTGAATAACTTGAAAAAATGGGGCTACCCGGATTTGAACCGGGGTCAGCTGGCCCCAAACCAGCGGTGATAAGCCAAGCTACACTATAGCCCCAAAAATAAAAGCCGATGAATTTTTACGCCGGTACCGGCATTGGAATTAGAACTAGCTTATAATATATTTCTTCAAAAAATTCAATTGCTTTCTGAAACATAATCAAATAAGAAGGCATAGGTTATATATAAATTTTTTTCATAGCCGTTTACTAATCTATTTTTTTCTTAATCTTTCTTTTTTTTTATTTTAGTAAATGAGGGAGAGCACACGTTGCCCTTAATGTGATTGAAGAGGTCCCTCAATCAGCTGAGATTTTTAAGAAACACTGAAAAACCTGAAAAGGTTTTTGGTGCCCCAAAAAAGCATAGCTTTTTTTAGGG
>JAFGRO010000056.1 GCA_016935095.1 Candidatus Woesearchaeota archaeon | reverse complement strand
TTTATAATATTGTCCCAGTCAGTTATAAATATAGGCATGACAATAGGGATAATGCCTGTAATAGGGATACCCCTGCCTTTTTTAAGCTATGGAGGCTCAAATCTTCTTGCAATATTTTTGGGCATTTCATTTGTAGAAAATGTATATTTTAAAAGAGAGCTTCGAAAAGATTATGAAATAGCCTATGAAGAATTTGATTAAAATATGGTAAAAAGACTTGAAACGTTAGATCCTTTAAAATTTGACAGTCTTCTCAAAAATATTGAAAAACCTGGCAGATATATAAACCATGAGTTTGGTGTAAAAAGTTCAGAATTTGCCTACCTTCAAAAAAATCCGGAAATTGTCAATACAGCGCTTGTTTTTCCTGATGTCTATGAAGTGGGCATGTCAAATCTGGGCCTGCAGATACTTTACAAGATTATCAATGGCAATGCCGGTTTTAATGCAGAAAGAGCGTTCAGTCCATGGCCGGATTTTGAAGCAAGCCTGAGAAAAAGCTCCACAAAGTTATTTTCCCTTGAAAACAGGATTTTCCTTGATTGTTTTGACCTTATCGGCTTCAACGCTTCGCATGAAATGCTTTATACCAATATGCTGAACATAATTGACCTTGCAGGCCAGAGCTTAAAAGCAGATAAAAGAACAAATATATTTCCACTTATATGTTGTGGCGGTTCAGCTTGTTTTAACCCATGGCCTCTTTCATCATTTATGGATTTTATGGTTGTTGGCGACGGTGAAGAAGTAATAATAAAGATACTTGATATCCTGGCTTCATATAAAAAAAAGCTTTTAAAAATAGAAGATAAATGCATGCAGGACAAAGAATCATTTTTAGAAAATTGCATTAATATAAAAAAAGATATGCTTGGCTGCCTTGACTGTGTCAGGGGGGTTTTTGTTCCATCTCTTTACAGGATTTTATATAACAGTGACAATACGGTCAAAAAAATTGAGTATAGAGGAAAATCCGCTGCAAAAGAGATTCATTTGGGAAATAAGAATGGAAAAAATATAGCCCAGGGAAAAGTTCGCAAAGCAATATTAAAAGAACTTGATTTTTGTGAAGTGCTTACCGAACCGGTTATTCCTAATATAAGTACGGTACACGACAGGTTAAACATAGAAATAATGCGGGGGTGCCCAAGAGGCTGCAGGTTCTGCCAGGCAGGCTTTATATACAGGCCTGTAAGACAGAGAAAAGTTAAAGGCCTTATTGAAAAAACTGCAAATGCACTTTCATTTACAGGATATGACGAGGTTTCATTTACATCTCTTTCGTCTTCTGACTATAAAAACCTCCAGGAACTTATAAAGGGCGTTACATGCAATTTTATACCAGCAAAGATATCGATTTCGCTGCCTTCAATGCGTCTTGACAGCTTTAATCTTGAAATAGCGAAAATAATTCAGAGCGGCAGGAAAACGGGTCTTACATTTGCTCCCGAAGCCGGCAGCCAGCGCTTGAGGGACATAATAAAAAAAGACATAAATGAATCTGATTTGTTTGAAAGCCTCAAGGCGGCATTTGCATCAGGCTGGAGCAGGGTAAAACTATATTTCATGATAGGTTTGCCTTCTGAAAATGAAGACGATGTTAATGAAATAGCTGAACTGATCCGCAAGGTGATAATTCTTGCAAGAGGTGTTCTTTCAAAAAAGGATTTTGGAAGGTTTTCCCTCAGTGTCAGTGTAAGTCCTTTCATCCCAAAACCTTTCACGCCATTTCAGTGGGCTGGCCAAAACAGTATTGAGGAGCTTGAAAAAAAGATAAACATGATAAGAAAAAGCATAAACAACAGATTTGTAAAATTTCACTGGACCAGTCCGCAAAAAAGTAAAATAGAATGCGCTTTTTCCAGAGGTGACTCAAGAATTGCAGATGTACTTGAAAATGCCTGGAAAAATGGCGCAAGGTTTGATAACTGGAGTGATTTTTTTGATTACAACCTTTGGATTGAAAGCTTTGCCGGCGCAAAAGTCAATATTGATTTTTATACGGTAAGGCAATACAACATTGATGAAATCCTTCCATGGGATGTGATAGATGCAGGTATAAAAAAAGAGTATTTTATTAAAGAATACAAAAAAGCATATAAAAATTATCTATGAAAATCCTTGTCAATAATTATTTTTATTCATACTGAAATAATGCCCTAAAAAACATAGTGCACCTCAATATTTAAAATATTATTAAAAACTTTCGATATAATTAACTATTAAATAATCCTAAAATCATTCATCTATTCGTACCTATAAAGTACATAATAGCTCTTCGGTTTCGGCTCCCTAATCAGATTAAGAACCCATAATGGTTATAATTTGGCAAGGGCAGCCATTATTTTATATCTACTGGTTTTTCAATATAAGCTCTTCCTTCTTTTAACATTGCATATATAACTTCAAGCATTCTTCTTGCTACAGCAATGGTTGCAGAATTGGCATTTTTCTTAGACCTTACCTTACTATAGTAATACCTGAAGTATTCTGAATATCTTATGGATACCTGGGCAGCCTCAGTTAAAGCCCAGCGTAAGAATTTATTTCCCTGTTTTACAATCCTTCCGTGATATAGCTTATCTGCACTGCCATGAGTTGAAGGGACAAGCCCTGCATAGCAGCATAGTTTTTCCTTGGATAAAAACCTGGCTATGTCATCTATTTCTGTCTTTATTAAAAAGGCAGTAAAGGTACCTATTCCCGGTATTGTTTTTAAAAGCTCTATTTCTTTATCGTTTAGAGATCTTTTATCAATTTTTGATTCTAAATCTTTTATCTTTTTATTTATCTCATCAATTAAGTCAAGGTAACCGGATAATATTTGATAGTCTATTGGACTTATTTTGGTATCCCTTAAAATCTGGCATCCTGCTTTTCCAAATATATCGGATAAGTTTTCAAGGCCTGTGTAGCTGTCTTTGTTTTTATCAATTATTGCATGTATCTTGTTTTTTACTTGTGTTCTTATCCTTACCAGTGATATGCGGGATCTAAGAAGCATTTTACTTTGCATGGTGGATCTTTTTGGCACATATGCAGCTGGAAGCATCTCTGCTTTTAGCATGTGTGCAAGTACAGAAGAATCAATTTTATCTGTCTTTATTTTTGCCTCTCCAATAATTCTTGTCTTTAAAGGGTGGGCAAGCACAATAGCATCTGCTGCTTCTTCTACTGCCCGGTAGAAGTACTGCCAGTTATATGAAGCCTCCATGGCTACAGAGAGCTCATCTTTTGTGCCCTGGCTTTTTAAGTAGTAGATAATATCTCTTGAGTTTGAACCTATTTTAGTCCTTGATAAAATTTTACCATCACCACCTAAAACTGTTGCAAAAATACTTTTTTTGTGTAAATCTAATCCTATGTATTTCATGTGCATCTCCTTTTTATTTAACTTAGGTTATTGATAAATTATATTTTATCATAGGCCTCTTAAAGGAGGTGCACTCTGTTTTTTAAGTACTGTAAAATCCAATACCTGGATTTTCATGCTATCAGATTAATATT
>JAFGRO010000055.1 GCA_016935095.1 Candidatus Woesearchaeota archaeon | reverse complement strand
GTGTTCTGGCTGTGGATGCTGGTGCACAGCATGGTTATCCCGAAGACAAGGCATCTATCAAAGATTGCCTGGTTCCTGATCATCTTTTTCCTGAGCATCTTGGGGGCTGCTGCCTATTTTTTTATAGAATTTGTTTATAGGAAGAAAAGAAGGTGATATTCTAAAGTAAAAAGAGTACAAGACAACCAGAACCCTCTAGAGCAAAAAGTTCCGATTTTTCTTGTACTCAAAGTCAAGTCCCTCCCCCCAGATTCGAACCGGGGACCTTACGGTCACAGCTGTCTGCTTTTCATCCATGGTCAAAACCTAGTCAAGCAGTGAGTTCATCTACAGCCGTACGCTCTAGCCGCTGAGCTAGGGAGGGATGTTTTTGTCTCCTTTACCCACAATAACTTATTGTTTCGTGCTACTGAGCGTTTTTTAAGCGAATGTAGCACTCTAGTGCGAGCCGACAGATGGCAGCTCCGCGTTATCTGATGAGCTAGGGAGAGCTATTCTCCATGAAATTCTATTCGGCTTTTAAATTTTTCTCTAGACTTTCAATTCACTTATATCTGCTCTATTGTATTTTTAACTTATTTTAATTATATTGCTTTTATTTTACATTTTTGTGTTATCAAGGGAGAACACACGTCGCCCTAGATGTGATTGTAAAAGTCCCTCAATAGCTCCCTGCGCTTATTTAGTCACAAGGGACTCTTGGGAAACTTCTCGTTTAAGATTCAGGAGCAACCAGCACGTCTCACCAAGCCTGAATAAATTATATATAAACTTCTTAAAGAAAATAAATAGAATTAATTTTATTCTGTTCTTTTTAAGCCTAATTAAAAATTATACTAAATTTAATATAAATGTCATTTCCTGGATAAATTTATAACCAAAAACAGAAAACTATTTAAATATATAATTACATAATTAAAATTCCACATGCTCGGGGGCTTAATTAAAATTCCCTGTTTTCAAAAAGATGAAAAAAAAGCTTACAGATAAATTAATCAAAGAGATTACCTCAGAACTCATAGGAGAAGATGCTGTGCCTTTGGTTTTGTACTTAAAAGATAAGACAAAAGTATCTGAATTTGATATTTCCAAAGCTATAAAAAGAGACATCCATGAAACCAGGACATTGCTATATAAGCTGTTTGAGAACAATATCGCTTCCTTTATCAGGAGAAAGGACAAGAAAAAAGGATGGTATGTCTGCTACTGGGATATTGAGCCTGAAAAAATAAAATACCAGCATGAAAAATTAAAAAAAGATAAAATCAGTTCACTTAACCAGAGGCTGGAAAAAGAAAAGGCCAGTGAATTTTACATGTGCAGGAACGCCTGTACAAGAATTGATTTTGACAAGGCATTCGGACTGAATTTTAAATGCCCTGAATGCGGCTCTCTTTTAAACCCTGTTGACAATAAGAGGACAATTGAATTTCTGGGAGAACGCATCAAAGAATTAAAAACAGAAATAGGCATGGAAACCTGAATTTATTGACAGTCTTTTTCTGAATTTTAAATAAGTTTCTTTTATTTTAATTTTTCATAATTGATCTTCTTTTATTTTTTAGTAATTGAAAGAGAACACAAGTTGCCCTGGCTGTCTAACATTACGTCCCTCAATGGATCCCTGGGCATAATATTCACAAGGGGCGCTTGGGGAACATCCTGTTTAATGTCAAGGAGCAATCATCCAATCTCCCCAAGCCTGAAAAAAAATTTCAATTAAATTATATTTTTCTTTATTATATATATGCCTTATATGTAGACTCAACCATGTCCTGAATATTATGTTCAGGCTTCCAGTTGAGCAGTTTTTTTGCAAGTGCGTTCGAGGCAACAAGCTCTGCCGGGTCACCTTCCCTCCTTGCGCCAATCTCAACCTTGAAATCTTTTTTTGTAATTTTTTTTACTGCTGCAACAAGCTCTTTGACAGAAGTGCCCTTTGCTGTGCCCAGGTTTATAATTGCATTCTGCTTCAGGTCCAGTGCAAGAACATGCGCCCTTACCAAATCCCTTACATCAATATAATCACGCACGCATGTGCCGTCCCTTGTCTTGTAGTCATTGCCGAATATAACAAACTTATCCCTTTTTCCTGTCGCAACTTCCATGAGGATAGGCATCACGTTCTGCGGCTCAGGATCCAGGTAGCCAAGACCATAATCACCTGCAACATTAAAATACCTCAATGAGGCAAAAGTAAATCCATACAGCTCAGCATACCATTTTATAAGCTGCTCTGAGCATAGCTTTGTAAAGCCATAATAATTTATAGGAGCGCATGGATGCTTTTCATCTAATGGTGAATAAGCAGGCTTACCAAAAACAGCCGCACTGCCTGAATAGATGATGCGCTTCACGCCATGCTTTTTCATTGCATTAAGAAGATTTATTGTCCCTTTGATATTATCAGAATATTTTTCAGGATTTTTCATTGATTCGCCGACTGCCTTGTATGCTGCAATATGGACTACTGCCTCTATGTTTTTCAATAAAGATGAAAGCTTTTCATCGCAAAGATCTATCTTATAGAATTTTGCCTTTTTATCAACAAGCTTTTTCATGCCCTTGGAAAGATTATCCGCAACAATAACATCATGGCCTTTTGCAAGCAGTGCCTTAACACATGAGCTGCCTATATATCCTGCACCGCCTGTTACAAGAATTTTCATTATATCACCTTTTTTAAAAAAAATAATAATTATCCAAGTATAAAAAAGTTGCGAAAATCAATAATTTATTTAATTAAAATAACTTTTCTCATGATATGGGCTTTGACTTAGACAAAAAAAACACAATGCAGAAAATAATCCGCTGCGATAAGTCAAAAAAAGGGTTTATTGACAAAGAGATTCTTGATTTGGTTAACTTTATTAATTCTTTAAATGATTATTATACAACAAGCTCATGCTCCGGAAGAATCCTGTTGTTAAAGCAATCTGAAAGCAATAAAAAGCATGAGACAACATGGATATTTTCTTCTCACAAATTCATTAAATATGAGGACTTAAAAAAATCATTAGATGATCTTCCTGAAGAGCTTGTTTTTTTCAGGATGGAAGCGCCTATACTGCATATCTGCTGCAGGACAACAGAAGATGCTGTCAGACTGCTTAAATCAGCAAATAGTGCAGGATTCAGACGCGCAGGAATAATCTCTCTGAGCAAAAAAATCACTGTAGAGATATTCTCAACAGAGAGGATTGATGTTCCGGTATCCTGTAAAAAGAGACTTATTGTAACAAAAGAGTATTTTGAATTCCTGATTAAGATTGCAAACCAAAAATTAAAAAATTCAAGAAAAAGAATAAAAAGATTTAAATTACTTCTTGAGCAATACTGCCATTAATATTATAATCAGCACCACTACAATAACCATGCCCAGTGCAAGCAGCAGTAAATATTCCCTTGACTCTGTAAAGCTTTCTTCTGCTTTTGGCTCGCCGTATATGACTTCTCCTGTAGGAGGAACATATTCAATGTAATCTACTTCTGTGTCTTTATCATCTTCAGGAGTTTCATTTTCCTGCTCTTCCCTGCATTCTAATACTGTAATTTTCTGCATTTCCCTGTCTGACTCTTCATCATTGTCATAATATGCAATTATATCAAAATAATAGGCTCCGGGCGCTGTATTAGCAGGCAATTTTATATCAAAGTTCTTGGTGGTTTCATCACCGTCATCAAGCTCGATTCTAGGTATGCTTTCAAGAATATCCAGCTCTTTGCATTCAACATCCAATGCCACTTTTTTCTGGTTGCTGTCACCTGTATTTTCAATATCAACTGAGACAGAGATAAATCTTTCATTGCATTCCAGTGTAGTAGGATTAAAGCTGAAATCAGTTATTGTTATCTCATCGTCTTCCCTTTCAATCTCAATATCAAATGTCCAGTGCTCACCATGAAGAGCACCGTTTTCATCTTCTCCTGTAAGCACCACTTCAACTTCATGATCATCTTCATCTGCATCAGAATCAATCTCAAAGGTGACTTTCTCCTCCTGGTCATCCTCTTCAGGGTCAAGTGAATTAAAATCAAAATCTTCATCTACATCAATGCTGTCTATTTTGATAGTCGCATCTTTTATATCAATATCGCAATCCTCGCCGTCAACTTCACAATCACCATCTTTGTCAAACTTGCTTTCAGGAATCATCCTGACTTCAATTTCTTCATTAGGCTTATAAGTCTCATCTTCAATACTGTCATCATCAGCCTTGACTTTTTCACCTGCAAAATAAAGCTTTTTGATTTCAAGCTTGTTTTCAGCCTGCATCTGTATATCTGAGCTTACTGAAATATCTGAGCTGGATGCTTTGCCTGAAATAATAACATTTCCTATGTCATGGATTTTAACATCGCCATCAGAATCCACAGCGTCCAGATTAAGAGGCACATATCCCCAGACTGTTATTGTTGCAGAAGCCCCCGCACCTAATGTGCTAGGAACACCTGAAACTGTAACTTTAAATCTTGAATTATCTGAAACAGAAAGAGAATAACCAATATCAGTTATTGCAACATCCCCTGTATTTTTAAGTATAATTTCTGATGAAATATTTTCTGCCCTGTGCTGGTCTTCCCCTCCAAGGAAGGCATCTTCAAGAGTCATCTGTGATTGCAGAACATCTGTTACAGTAATCTTAAAGCTTTCGGTATCTGATGAATCATCATCACTTACTTTAAAGGTTACATTATATATTCCAGCACTTGTAAAATTGGCAACAAATTCATACCATGCAGTCTGATCATTAATAGGTGTAAGTATCCCAGGACCCTCAAGTTTTTCAAATGTCGTAGTTCCGTTGTCAGGTGCAGTACAGTTTATTAAACCCATTACAAACCCACCTTCTTTAATTTCAACATCATCTATTGGATCCAATACTGGATTTCCAAAAACCATTACACTAAACAGACAAACTAAAAATAAGTACATGAATAATTTTTTCATTGTAAATTACCTCCTCCAGGACCCCCTTTTTTATGAAAGTTATATCTATAGCTATGTTATTACTCTGGAGTAAATTTGATAATATTTAAAGATTATTATTTTAAAAAATATAGAATAGAGAATATAGTTTTTATTCTAAAGTAAAAACATATTTTTCCGAAAAATTTATTAGCTAAACCATTTAATGAACATATATGGCTTTTCTTGATAAAGTGCAGTTCTGGAAAAAAAAAGATGATTTTAATGATTCATCTATGCCTCAGCTTTCAGAACCATTAACTCCGATTCATGAGCCTGCATTGCCAAAAGAGGAAGAATTCCCGAGTTTTGAATCAGTGCATGGTTTCCCTGAAAATAAAACACCTATGGGAGCGCCTTTGTCTTCCCCTGCTGATGCCATGGGCGCACAAAACCAGTCAACAGGCGCATATGCTCCACCAAATGCTGCCCATTATACAGAAGAGGATGATCCTCCTGCTTATGGAAAAAATCAGCCGCCTGGAAACCTTTTGCAGAAAGAGCTTGAAATTATATCAACAAAACTGGATTACCTGAAAGCAACACTGGAAAATATAAGCCAGAGACTGGCAAACCTTGAAAGAGAATCTTCTTCTGCAGACGAAAACAAATACAGATGGTAGATAATGCCCAGAATAAATATTTCAAAAAAAGACAATATCTTTTTTTTAATCATGTTTTTGGCAGTTGCAGCTGACCAGCTGAGCAAATTCATAATTAAGAATGCTCTTGTGCCTGGACAGTCAATGCCTGTAATCAGGGATATATTTCACCTTACATATATCACAAACACAGGCGCCACCTGGGGGCTGTTCAAAAACAACAATACATTATTTATTTTTATCTCACTGATTGCAATAGGCTTGTTTTTTTATTATTATGACAAACTGCCCAAGCCAAGATTAGTGAATGCTGTGATTCTCGGAGGTATTTTAGGTAATTTAATTGACAGGATTTTTTTAGGGGCTGTTGTTGACTTCCTGGACTTTAGGGTATGGCCTGTATTTAATATTGCAGACAGCTGTATAAGTGTAGGTGTGATTGTTTTATTGATTTTTATGATTAAAGAGAAATAATTTATTTCACGCATTTACATGCCCTGAATTTCTTTTTCAGAGCCTGTGTTTTAGAAGAGAATTTTATTTTATTTTTATCAGGTATCTTCTTCGCATAACTACAAGTTGTGACATGGAACTTTTTTGAGGACAATGATCCTATGAATTCTTTTTTTACAGGTGTTTTCACATTATACACTTCAACTTTAGGTGTATCCTTTGTTATTCCTCTTAACTCCTCTTTAATCATTCTTTTTTTTTCTCTATGATTAAATTCATTCAGTGTCTTTTGTATTTCTATTACAGGAGACTTAATATTTTCAATGGAATAGACAAAACCCGCTACATTAACAAGAGTTAATCCAATGACTGCATATGTCTTTGTCTGGAAATAAAGATACAGGACATGGAATAAATTGGCACCAAAAAAAAACATGCTTATTGTATTCCTTAAATTTGGTTTTCCAGGAAGCAGAAACAATATAATAATTGTTGATAATATAATAAAAAATACTATTAGAAATTCCAGTTTATAGGAATTTACTTCCAAGCCATCCAGTATAAAAACAAGAAAAATAAGATTCAGCATCAATAAGCTAAAATTAAGTGCATAACCCCTCCCCATGAATTTAATTAAAGAAAAATAGGTATTTAAATATTTCTATTTTAAAGTGGTATCAAGCTCAGAACTGGTCAAACTCGTCTAATTTATCAAGAAGGCCTTTTCTCTTTAACAGCTGTGTCTGTGCTTTTGAATATTTAAAAATAATATCTCCTTTATCATCCCCGCTTAATTCCCAAGGCTCAATTAAAACAATATCCCCTTCGCGAACCCAGAGTTTTCTTTTTAATCTTCCGGGAATCCTGCAGACACGTGTTTTGCCGTCAAGACATCTTATAGAACAGCGGGAGCCTCCAAGCCTGCTCTCAAGCACACCCAGGGTCTGTTTTCCCCGAGGCAGCCTAAGTCTTCTAAGCTCCTCTTCTATTGCTTCACGTCTTGCCTGCTCTTCTTTTTCCTTTTTACTCATAATCTAACAAAAGAATAATGAGAAATATAAAAATGTTGTTATAGTATTGCAAAGTGAAGTTATGTAAAATAATTGAAATTAAAATAATTTTTTTATAAAT
>JAFGRO010000054.1 GCA_016935095.1 Candidatus Woesearchaeota archaeon | reverse complement strand
ATTAATATACTAGTATATATATATATTTATATTGTAAAATTCAAAATTTATTATAAAAAAACTGAAAAATCATAGTTTAATTAGCGCTGGTAATTCAGTAAAAAAGCCAGAAAGCTAATTTTTTAAAAAATTAAATAAATACAAAAAAACTGATAGTATCAGTTTATCTCTCAGAAACCTTTATATATCTTCTGTTTTTCTTCTCAAATATGTATCCCAGATTAAAGTCTTTTATTATTGAATGCAAGCGAGTCTTAAGAATAACAAAAAAGCCGGATAATACTGAATTTAAAAATATTGTAAAAGTATCTGGCCTGGGCATTTTAGTAATAGGGATGATCGGGTTTTTAATACAGCTTGTAAGAACATTATTATTAAGAGTGTGATTAATTTGGAAGAAACTTCAGAAAATTCTTCATCAATATTTGCTTTAAGGACAACTGCTAACCGCGAGGACCAGGTGATGGGTTTTGTTACAAGTAATGCCCAGAAAAAGAAATTAGAGGTTTATTCAGTCATAAGGCCACACGGCATGCGCGGCTATATTTTTATTGAAGCTGGTACAAAAACAGATGCTGAGCAGGCAGCTTTTAATGTTCCTTATGCGCGCGGTGTATTAAAAGATCCTATTGATTACCAGGAGATTGAGCATATGCTCGAGCAGGTTAAGCGTGAAATAAACATCCAGAAAAATGATATTGCTGAAATAATTTCCGGCCCCTTTAAAAGGGAAAAATGCAAAATTGTCAGAGTGGATAAAGCAAAAGAAGAGGTTGTTGTAGAGCTTGTGCATGCTGCAGTACCTATCCCCATTACAGTAAAGATTGATGCTGTAAAAGTGATCAGGAGAGAAACTGAAGAAGAGGAAGAAGAGGAATAAACATGGCTAAAGAGACAATTGAAGTGTTAATCGAAGGCGGCAAAGCAACTGCTGCACCTCCTTTAGGGCCAGCATTGGGACCGATGGGTGTTAACATTGGCAAGGTAGTTGCTGACATCAATTCCAGAACACAGGATTTTAAAGGGATGCAGGTGCCGGTTATAGTTGTTGTTGATACTGATACAAAAGAATATACAATAAGCATCGGGACACCGCCTGTATCTCAGCTCATTATAAAGGAGACAGGCATTAAAAAAGGCTCTTCTAACCCCAACACTGATTTTGCTGCGGATCTCAAGATGGAACAGATTATCAAGATTGCAAAAATGAAAGAAGATTCTCTTCTTGGAAAGACAATGATTGAAAAAGTGAAAGAAATTCTCGGGACATGCAGGTCAATGGGAATCATGGTTGAGGGAAAAAAAGCCCAGGAAACACTGGCAGAGATTGATAGATACAATCAAAAGATATTAACCGGGAAGACAGAGCTTTCTGCTGAAGAATTAAAAGAACTAGAAGAAGAGAGAAAGAAAATGCAGGAGGAAATTGTGCATAAACATGATGATTTTGTTGCAAGCGCCAAAGCAATTCTTGAAAAAATGCAGGGCAAGGATGCACATGAAATAAAAGCAGCAATGACTGAAGCAGGGATTCCGGCTCAGATTATCCATGAAGTAATGCCAGAAGAAGAAAAGAAGCCTGAAGCTAAGCCAGGAGAAGCAAAACCTGCTGCAGAACCCAAAGACAAAAAATAATTTTTAATTCTTTTTTATCCTATTTTATGAATAAAGACCTGTTCTCTCTGCAATTTCGCAATCTGGTTTATTCTCATAAGAAGAACATCATAGATTACATTTACCCGTAAAGGATAGAAATTCAGCTTGATAGCCTCTTCATTAGATCTGCTCACATATTCCAGGAATATGCTTTCTTCATCATATTTAAACAGTATACCCTGGTAATTCCCTCCTTTATTAGAAGCATTTATAATAGGGTGCTTTTTAAAGCCGAAATATTCTAAATAAGGAACAATTTCATTAAATATGTTTTTTATAGTCTGCTGAGTATTGCCCAGAGTCTTTACAAGTATTTGTTTTGACATGTCGAAAACCACCTTTCGAATTGATAAATCATTTACAATTAATTGAACCACCAAACTTAACAAGGTGGTTTTTGATCATGATCAGAAATTTAAAAAAATTTCTGACATAACAGTAGTAACAATATATAATTAGTATATAAATCTTTTGTTTTTTAACTACTGGAAAGTAATATAATCTGTTTTCAATAACTTTAAAAACATCATTCCTTTTACAGGTATGGTATCAGGAGGTTCATTAAAATGGAAAAACAAACAAGAAGAGAAGTCAAGGTTGACATTGACAACGGCTCAGCTTTTTTTGCTGATGAATTAGGCGTAATCCATAACCCTTTAAAATTCATAATTGATTTCAGGAGCATCACACCCAGGATTGATGTTAGGAACAAGGATTTCCAGCCTATTGTACTGAAGCACAACGTTGTTGTAATGGATACATACACAGCAAAAAACCTGCTGGACATATTAAAGACAAACATAACCAACTATGAGAAAAGGTTCGGAAAAATCAAAAAGCCTGAGGCTCTTGATGTAATTGAAAAAGAAGCTAAAAAAAGCAAAAAGAAAACCTCCAAAAAAGAAATGCCGAGTTATTTCGGATAGAGGATTTTAATCTAATAAAGTTATCGAATTTTTTAATTTTTAAATTAATTTTTAGGATTGGAAATACTATAAAAAACATTAATTCTTTTTAAATTTAAATTATTTATTCAGGCTTTGGGAGAAGAGATAATTGCTCTTCATGTTAAACTTGAAGTTCCCCAAGCGCCCCTTGTGATTAAATAATCTAAGGGAGCCATTGAGGGACAT
>JAFGRO010000053.1 GCA_016935095.1 Candidatus Woesearchaeota archaeon | reverse complement strand
GGTAAAATTTGTTAAAAAATTTTTCAAATAGTTTGTTACTGTTTTTCAAATAGTTTGTCATTAATTTTAAACAGATTTGAAAAGGATTTAGGGATTTTTTTAACGATGAGAAACGAACCAAATCAACTTCTTATACTTCACATTTGGGTGATACAAACTTCCGGTTTTTAAAAAAAAGCCTTGGTGTTTTAAGGCTAGTATTTTATCTTTACTCAGAAAACACAAGGCTTTATCCATATTTACCCTGTGGAAATATACCACAAATCAAGTAATGATGCAACAAAAGGGTTATTAAAACAGGTTTAAACTTCACTTTTAGAGGAAAAAAAGGAAGTAAAAGTGAAGTTTAAAAAAAGATGGTGGGCTATGTCTGGGGAATGAGTACAGATAAGGATTAGTATGCAAAAATGTGCAAATTCTAACTATTTTATCTATCTTATATTGCCGTAATATCTGTTAATATTTAGTTTTAGGACTTGCAACTTTTTGCATTATTAAAAAAGCATTAAAAAGGCTTTCAATACTTATTTAAAGAGATTTAAAAGCAGGTTTGACAGGGAAAAAATGCGAAAACATGCCAATTTTTTAAAGAAAATTTTAAGGGGAAAGCTTTTCTATTCATGGGAAGCGTTGGTAATAGTTGTTTAAGAAGACTTGCAATTTTTTGCATTGTTGAGGTGGCTTTTATTTATCTTTATTTGCTTGCTTTTTAAAGTCCGTATTTTTGGATAAAAAGGCGGTAGAGTAAAAAAAAAGATTTATTGGGTCATATTCCCCCACTGCAATTTTTATTTTTTCATTAATTTTTTTTATAATTTGAGGTTCTAATTCACCCAGTACCCGAACGACTAAGGATTTATTTAACAATGCCAGTTTATGAGTTCTAAAAAGTGAAGTGACTTTGAGACCGGAGTTTTTAAAAGCTGGGTTATTTATATCAAAAATAAAATCTGTATCCAAAAGTTCATCAGGAATAACTGATGATATGAAAAGACACAAAACATCATCCATGTCAGGAATCATTTTATCAGGGGTAATGATTAGGGCAGGACGAACTTTTGAGCCTGATAAATCTGTAAAGGGATATTTTATGAGTACAATATTTCCTCTTTTTACCATTGAACTGGAACTCCGTCATTTGAAGAATAAATGTCTTCTTTATCACTGTTTAACCAGTCAAAACTTCCGGATTCACTGATTATTTTAGTAAGTTCGTCTGACGAAATATCATCGTGCAAGATTTCATATTTATTGATTTTCCTGCGGATGATTAAATAATTGATAAAATTTTCAACCTCTTTTTCTTCGTTAGGAGTTATTTTATTGATTAATGAAGAAAGATGTTTGTTCATATTTCACCTCGTTGATTAATTTATACAAAATTTTATTTTTAAAGTCCATATTTTCTGATAAAAAGACGGACTGTTTCGGGTTTGGTGCGCAGTTTTTTGGCGATTTCATCGATAGAATATTTGGTTTTAAGCATTTCAGCTAGTTCTATGTGTCCAAGATGGATGCGGGGTTTTTTCTTGGGTCTGCCTTGTCTGATTGGAATATTTAATCGTTTAAGTCTGGCATAAACAGTCCTATAATGACAATTAAAATGCTTTGCGATCTGACTAATAGTTTTCTTTTGCTCAAGATAGAGTTTTTCGAGTTCTTCTTTAGGCATTTTAACCATATTGACTCTGTATTCGTCAATAGGGATGCCGTCGATAAAGTCAGGTATTATCATAATGTTAAACCAGGTGTTAGTTATTTTCTAGTGTTTTTTGTTGATATTGCTTTTTTCTTTTTTTCCTATGAAAAGTTTCAGCAAGGTCATAAATAATATGTCTTTCTTGTTTTGATAAAGATAATATCATCTTAATTTTTTTTAATGTTCTTGTATCAAGAGTTAAAAAATTATCTTTTGTGTTTTCTGTTTCAGGTGTTCCTAATAAATCTGATATAGATACATCTAATGCTTTAGCCAATATTTCAATTTTATCTATTGGTGGATTTATAGCTTGATTTTCATAATAAAAAATCATTCTTTGAGTTAGTCCAGAAATCTTAGCCAATTCATTTAATGTTAAGCCTTTCGATTTTCTTATTTTTTCTAAATTTTGATTAAATATTGATCTATTTGTTTTATGTTTCATAAAAAATACTATAAAATTTTTAAAAAAATAGTTGACAATTATATTTCAATTAATGTAATATAGGTCATTACTTACAATGTAATAAATTGTACTTGACAAGTTATTGTTGAGTAGAATTTAAAGAGCCCTGCTCCTTTCTGTCTCGCAAACTTACAGGAAGCAAGGCACATCGAGGAAAAACCTCACTTGAATTTTATCATAAATAGAATTTTAGGTAAAGGCTTTTTCCTCAAAAAAACAAAGAAATTAAAAAAGAAGGAAAAAGCAATGAAAACAAAGAAAGTAAAGGTCATCACCTGTGACCGTATTACCAGCCGTGATTTATATGAGCTGGCATTTATCTTAACCAAAACAGCCTGCAAAGTAGAAAGTATCGAAGTTACCGAAGAGCTCGGTAAACCATCCTGTATAGTTACTGTATCAGGAGAAAAGGTAAAGCAGTTGCAGCTTGATTATCTAAACAATCAAGCGCCTGTGGATGCAGTAAGCTACCGTAAATCATTAAGTTATATCAGAAGCCTTGTTTACGCTGAAATGAGCAAATCCAGAAAACAGGGAGGCATCCAATGACCATCTGCCCCATGACATTTAATTTAGTAGAAGACTTAAAGGAATACCTGAGACTCTATCACATATTAGCAAAAGAAGTAAACAGTATGATCCGGGAAAGAGTGGAAGAAATGAAGGGGGATGCCCCATGAATAAGGAGAGCATAGAAGAGATAAAGCGGAATAATCCGATACTGGAATACTTCAGGAGTAAAGGAGTAAAGTTTCTATGGATAGGTAACAGTAATGAATACCGGGGGCGTTGCCCCTTTCATGACGACAAAAACCCCAGCCTGTCGGTGAACAGGGAAAAAGAAGTATTCAAGTGCTTTGGCTGTGGTAAATCGGGCAGTGTCATAGATGCAGTGACCTATTTTGAAAATATCACCATAGGTGAAGCGGTTAAACTACTGGCAAACAAAGAATTAAAAACAAGCCGTATGAATGAGGCTACGGCAGAGTCATATAAATCTCCATCCAGCACCTGTGAGGTGCTGGATAAACCGCTCGAAAGAGAAGACCCAAAGCTCTCACGTGACATTCCGCCTGGTCGCAAGCTATCGCTTGCTGCTCGGCCGTGCATCCAGCAGAATTCCTCTTCCCTAAACCGCTTATCACCAGCAAAAAACCACCCACAAGATAATGAAAATAACCATGACCCTTTATTAAACACTACTAACTCAACCCCCTCCCAATCAAACCACTCTGATCCTAATCTAAACACCATTGCAGACTATTACCACAAGAAACTTTATGAAAATGAAGAAGCCCT
>JAFGRO010000005.1 GCA_016935095.1 Candidatus Woesearchaeota archaeon | reverse complement strand
TTGCTCTTTTTTTGCATTGTTCTTTCACTTTTTCAACCTCAGAACAATGCACGCCCGTGTAAACACGGGCTAGTTGACTTTGCCGGTTTTTACTCAATTGCGATATTAATTCTAAATGAAGGATTCATATAATAATAGCCAATTTTTTCATATTCCTCTGCATTATTCTGTTTAAAAACAATTGCATTATTATTAACAATTCCAATTATTAGTTTTTCATCTGTTTTACCAATGAGTTCGAATGTTTTGTCATTCCTGTCTAGAATAAATTCATAATTTTCCATATACAGTTGAATCCCCCCATAAGGGTATTTTTGCAAATATTCATAAAAATTCAATTTAAATTTAGTTAGTATTTCAGCTATTGACGACTGGTTATGTAAATCAATATTAATTAAGCCGATTTCATCAATTGTATCTTTTAATGCCAGTCTTGCAGATTCATCTATATAGTATAATACTGTTTCCCCTTTTTCATATGTTTTCAGCAGAACCAATTGCGTTTCCCCAATTGTCTTTTCAAAATTTGATTTGTGCTTTTCCAATACTATTCTAAGACCAAATAAAATAGGGAAAACAAAGAAAAACGCCGCTAATAAAACCATGAACATTGCTCCTATTTTATTTTTCATGTTCATCTTGCTCATCTTACAAAACCAGGGACTTCTATCCTTAATGTAATTGTATCTTCATGAAAATATTTAGGCAAAGGCAAAATAACACTTGAATCAAGAAACGGCTCTGACAAGATATCACCGCAGTCTTCTTTTGAAAAAAGCTCATCATTGATATAAATTCTCCAGCAGACAGATTTAAGCTTGCCAAATACAGGATCCAGCGTTTCCTGTGTATATGTCTTTAAAACATCGTCCTTTTTGTTGATATAACTATTTACAATTAAATCTGAGTACGTTTCTTTAGAATTAACTTCTGATTTCAAGATTGAAATAAGAATTTCTTCATTATTCAGATACTCGACCTTTTCTTTAATAGATGATTTGACCTGTAAATTAGTAAAGGTTATTATTATCAGCCACATGATTATTCCTATAATTAAGACTACCCATCCAAGCAAATCAGCATAAGACTCTAAAAATGCCTTTTTGTTCATTATAAATCTACCTTTGATGCATATCCCTGCAGATTATTTACTACCAGGTCCATTTTTAAAAAACCTTTAGTGAACCCGTCTTTAGTTTTAATTAATACAAATCTTTTCAATATATATTGATCATACTGCTCAAAACTGGTATATGAAGACCATCTATTGTACCATTTTTCGTTTACGTAAATTTCTTTTACATGTCCTGTTTCAAGATCAGTTAACTCAAATTTTGCAGCAATATAGCTCTTTTCAAAAACAAAAGACTTGTTTATATTATCCTCATCAAATTTAGTCATATCAATTATCCCGGGATAGACCCTTTTTGTTTCAGGATCCTGATATGCCAATGCATTGGGTGAATATAAAAAACGTTTTTCAAAAATATAATCCCCTACTTTGTGAGTTTCTAATGCAAAATTATACTGAGAAGAAAAAAACAGATAAAAAATAATAATCAATCCAATAATAAAAGGTATTCTCGTAAAAGACCAGTGCATTATATTGAATGCTTGTGCTTTTTTCATCTTAATTCATCCAGGTTATCTATGGAAAGAGCGATTACTGGTTCAATTTTATTTTCAGATTTTTTAAAAACCATCGGTACAAACATATTTTTATTTAATTCTTCATCCCTAATAGTGATTTCTCCATTTTTATTAAGTTCAACAATCGGGTTCAGGTCCTTATACACAAACTCTAATTTATTATCTTCAGTAAAATATTGTGTTATGCCTGAAAAAGAAACTTTTTTTTCCTGAAGCCGGTCAAAAACAGTAATTTTATTTTTTTCAAACTTAAATGAAAACCAAAGTGTGTTCTGCGGATAAACAACAACAACATCTGCAGGTGATGCATATACTGTATCAACCATCATTGCTATATCTTTTGCTAAAAATCTTTTTTCAAACCATGTGTTTTTGGAAATTGTATAAATCTCAAAAAAAAAAGCAATAACAATTACCAGCAATACAAATAAATCAATAAGTGTCCATAAAGAAAGCCGTGTTCCTTCTGCTTTTTTATTCTTAAATAGATTCATTAAATTAGATTTAAATGATTTGTATTTAAATGATTTTCTTTTAAGAGGTATATGCCCTTTCAATCGATAGAATATATTCCTTACCCCGGATTTCCAGCATTAGTCTATAATTCAATATGTTCTCAGCAGGAGGCATTTCAAAGTTTCCGTTAATCCTGAATTTATCATCCAATGAATTGCATTCATTAATGTTCTTATCAGGTGTGCATCCGTCTGCAGAGCACAGGCATATGCAGCTTTTATCTGTTTCGCATCTTCCCGGCTTTTGGGACAGTTTATCATAACCTGTAATTTTATGCCTGTTGTCCAAATATATCGGAATGGTCTTCTCTTCTTCAGCAAGATGGTTAATTTCAAGCATTAATCTGTCAAAAGATTTTTCAGTGCCTGCCTGCGGTTTTCCTATTACTAAAGAGAGGACTATATTTTTAATAGGTATATAAATTAATAATAATACAAGCACAATTAAAATGATTTCAACCAGCATCCTTACTGAGATGTCCGCTTTTTTATCAATCATCTTCACTTACACATTTATCTAATTCACAAACCATGCCTTTTTCACGGCAATCATCCTGCTCACTCCATGAGCCGCCATCGCAAATCAACACTTTTGTTCTTGCCAGATTACATTTTTTTTCATTATCTTTACATCCGCCAAACAAATCATCCAGGAGATTCCGGGCTTCATCTCCTCTTCTGTTGGTATCTTCCTGCACAGAAGTTATGCCTTTCCCGCTTGTTTGCGCACCATTGACAAAAATATAAAGAAGTACAACTAATGCCACAAGCCCTAAAATCAAGATTATGGTCCATTCAATTGTTAATGCTGATTTTTTATTATTTCCCAACATATTTAATTCACCTTATTGTATATATATGAATGTTGTATTCAAACCTTTTTTGTCCTGACCAGACAGAGTGTTAAAATCAATTTCTCCAACAACTATACCTCCGTTGGTGTGCTCTTTAAACCAATCGATGTCATAATCCACCTTGTCAATATAAATGCCGTTTTTCTTACTGTTAAAATCAAAGGGTTTTGAGTTTAATGAAGAAGTATCCTGTAAATCATTGCCCCACACAATATTTGTAAATTCAAGATTGTTTTTCCAGTCTTCATCAACAAAAATATAAAATACAATTGACATGTTTTCTATTTTGGCAAGAATAAACCCGTTGCTTACACCGTCGTTTGGATCCATATTATTTGTGTTTGTTATTTTAATGTATTTCCTGATTAAGGTTCTTTGCTCATCTGTTGAAATGAGTCCTGAATAATTATAAAAAACAGGATCCACATACGCTTCCTGGAAAGGAATTCCTTTATATACACCGTGGCTAAAAAAGGTTATTCTTTTTCCGTAATATAATAGCTCCTGTTTGGTGCCGTCGTAATATGCCAGGTCTCTTGTGGCTTTTTTAATATCAATATAATAATCAGTTGTATTTGTTCTTGTGTTTTCTTTAATCCATGACTCAGGCTCCAGCGTGAAATATATGTTTGTTTGAGGCGGCTTGTTTTTTACAGAAACAAAAAACAAAATAAAAATTGTGGCAATTATTATTAATAACACTATTAAAGCAATAAAAATAATTTTTTTAATTTTTTTCCTGTTCATTTTAAACTCATTAAAAATATTATTTACAACCATAAATGCCTCCATGTTTCGGCCATCTTGTACATGCTGCTTCTAAGGTCTCAACAAGGAATATGTCTCCTAATGCACCCACTATACTCCCTGTTGAAAACCCGAGCATTGTCATTGAGCCTAAATCTGTACCGCCTGTCGCAGCTGTAGCAACAAGTCCTATTGTTCCCCCTGCAAGAGGCAATCCCCAGTTAAATGCAAAATGTGCTACCTTAAAAAAGGGCTGCTCATAGCCGCGATAACAATAATTAGGATTCGTATCCTGGTCCATGATTGGATTTATCTCAATACATAAAGGGGTGTATCTTGAATCAAAAAAAAGACCGGATGAAACAAAGTCCAGCAGATTCTTTTCTTTACATTCCTTAATCAATTGTCCTGTTGCCGGATCAATTTGATATATCATTGGATTCTCGCCGTCAAAATGAGGAACAACAAGATCATAAATTTCATTATATTTTCCTGTTTCATACAAATTCATTATCCCTGCATAATTTACCAATGCATCAGGAATAGCGGCCAGTGTTGTTTCTTCTGTTGGTTTTCCCCAGCATTCACACTGGGTTACTTTTATAAGAAGGTCTGCTTTGCACGGGCTCACCAAATGGAACCTGATATTTTGTTGTCTGAGCCCGAGCAGCTCATCAGCAACATCAGTTGTAAACCCCGGTATAATCTTATTCTGGTCCCTTACTAAAGAAAGGAAATACCTGTCAACTTCAGGAAGCAATCCAAAATATCTTTCACTGTAATATTTTCCGATTTCCTCATCTGTTGCATCTCTCTCTTCTTCTTTTGATTCTTCAACATCCAAGGGCTGCCAGTTTCCTCCATAATGCTCAAAATAATCTATGTAATGCTCTTTATCAATATTCCAGTTCCATGATTTAGTGTGTTTATCATCAAAGGGGATTACTGCCCTGTATGGTGTTTTTAAGCCAACTGCATTTGTTCCCATAAACCTGAATTTATCTGATTCTGTCTGGCTTTTCAGTTTATATAATATTATTTCTTTAGTTAATAATTCCCTCTCCGAAGTAATATCTTCAATGCCCTTTTGGGAAACATAAAATGAATCTAATGAAATTCCCTGAGTTAACTGGCTGAATTTTTCATTTAATTTAATATTTATATCTCCTGAATCAGTTATCCCGAACTGAGTATAAATCAAAGGATTCAGGTTTTGCTCTTCAATAGCCATGTCTGTTGCCAAATCAATTTTTGCGCGGATTTCATGTTTTTGCTTTGCAGGAAAACCATCAATCTTTTTGTTGTCTTCCTGATAATAAGAGATATCTTCAATTCTTTCTTCACTTCCGTAAAGCATTACAAGATTGTCATTTGTATCTGCAACAGTATTAAATAACCAGTAAAATTCAAATAAACTTGTATCCATAAAAGAACCTATTCTTGCTGTCATGATTTCTGCCAGTTCATCTTTATATGGCTCTAATCCCCGGTCTTCTATGCTTATGGATTTAAAATTTAATTCAAGAGCCTCAGTAAAATCAGGATTAAGACTACTTTCAGGCAATAATTCATTTGTCAAATAAAATTCATCTATTGTATCAATGTAACTATTAACATAGTCTTCCTCTAAGACAGAAAAATCTTTTTCCTCATTAATTTCCTGGGAAAGGAGTATAAAATTATCTTCAATATAGTTTTTACCAGCATATTTGACAATAATATATGATTTTAACCAAGGAGGGTGTTTTTCATCAAATAATTCCTTTAAATCAACACCTGAAAGCCTTGCATAAATCTCATCAAGGGATTGTCTTATTGTATATAATAAATCATCAAAAAGCAAAATTATCTGGTCATTAATCTGTGTAAGGTCACCGCCATATTGAACCAATAATTTCACAGCATGGGAAATAACACCGCATATTAACACTCTTGCTTTTATTGCATTAAGAATTGCTTCAACAGGTTTTCCAACCGGATTATGTCCTATAAGCTTAAAAACCAATGAAACAGCTACCTGGCAGGTTACTTCCGCAGCAAAGAAAGCAAGTGCATCTTCAAACCCTGTAGCTCCCCAGGATACGTCCTCTCCTTTTGGAAATTGCTCATAATAAGTAATATATTTTGGGTCTCCGTATGAGTTTGTAAAAAACTGTACTGCTCCCGCAAGAGTCCATCCAAGGCCCCTGTCATAATCAGGAAGATTGAAATCTTTTACAATGAATCCGAATAGCAAGGAATCTACAGGAGATTTGCATTTACTCAGATCTGTAGTAATATATATGCGGTCGGCTGTGAAAAAATCACTCCAATGTTCCTTAATCCCTTCTCCTCCGCCACTCCCGTCTTCAGCGCAGATTCTTATTATATTTTCAGGAGTATCAATTGAATTCTTATTAGTAATCTTATCACCCTTAACATCCAGAACCCACGCATCCGGATTACCCCTGTCTATTCCTGAAACACCGTGCACAACATTCTGGCAGTCTTCATTACATCCATATAGATCAGGATTATCTTCAAGCAGCCTGAACCCGCCTTTTATAGTCTGATAGTCTATTTCAAGAGAACCTATTTCAGAAAAATCCGCAACAAAACACCTTATATTATTTTTCCCTACATCTTTATACATTAGGTAGCACTCAACTATATTTCTTGCAAAAGCAGAAAGGATCTCTTCTCTTGAGCCACTATAGGTTATTATATCCATATCCATTATAGTAGGTATAACCTCTGTCTGCCCGTACTTTCTTCCAAAGCTGTTAAAGGATCCAAGTGATTTTGTTTCTCCACCTGAAATATAATAATATTCTTTTTCAAGCTCTTCTGTAATATCAATCTCATCATCCCAGCTCCATGCAGTTTCACCATAATATGTATCAAACCATGCCAGCCTGTTGATTGAATATAACAATGCTTTCATTGAATCCACTGCTTCTTTATCCTCAATCAGTGATTCTGTATATCTATCTATTATATCATCGTCAAAAGCACTTATATCTGAAAGCCCAAGCAGAGATTTAACAGACGGCCCTAGTGTTTTTCCGACAAAATATAAACTGAATCCAATCACTGCTAAAACTAATAATAAATTTAATAATCTTGAAATTGTAAATGATGCTGTTTTTTTCATTTTTATTTTTTCTACAAAATCTTATCAAGTATTTCAAAGATTCTTCCGGAGATTAATCCTATAATTATTAGTATAACCACTACCACAACTGCAAATATCACCAGCCTGCCGAGAGTTGAGCTCATCATCTGGGCTCTTTTTAAACAGTTGTTTCTAATGTGTCGCAATAATTTACCACCTCTTCCTGCGGAATAAAATTTAAAACATTCACAAATCTTATCTCATCCTCTTTGTCTGCACTAATCTTCCCAACAAGCAATTCTGGGCCTTGTTCCTGTAAAAAGCCCCATAAATCTCCTGCTGCTGATTTTAAATGATTTTCATTCATTGCAGTAAATACTATTGCGTAGCTTCTATCCATATCAATATCATAATACGGTGCAAGAAGCCCGTCAGTCGCATCTAATGAAAATTCATAATATGAGATTTCATGGCCGAACGGCGTATGCGTTCGCATATATTCATCCAGGCAAACATCTTTATAATTATTTAATTCATCATATTTGAAGCAGATCTCCTCTCCAGCATACCTTTCTTTTAATCCAGGAGAAAATTCAATTACTGAACATATTAAACACTGTCTCTCTGCATTATAAGTACTAAAAACCCGCAAATTGCCTGCGCCAAACTGCTCCCAGCAATCCTTGATTTGCTCTGCTATTACTTCATTAAGTTTCGGAAAAAAACAGTCCCTGAATCTCGGCGAGCCTATGTCTGAGCTTGGACAGCTAAACTTAATTTCCTCTTTTGTTTCACAGTCCATAACTTCAATTGTAATTTTATCTGAGTCAACATAAACATATCTTGTGGGGCAATTCAATGAAAATATCTCGCTTCCTGTCAAAGGCACTCTTGCATTTGAATTTGCAAAAACACTGGCCATGCATTTCTCTTTATTATAGCAGGCTCCCTGCGATAAATACCATTTATATATGATAAAAACCATAATAATTAAGACAACTGCCGCAAAGATCAATTTACCTAATGTTTCAGTTGCCAGTTCAATAGCCCCTCTTTTGGATTTTTTCAGTAACATTTTAAGTGTTAATCAGTTTATCAATGAATTAAAAACATTAAATTTCTGTGATATTACAACAAGCAGAATAATAAAAAACAGGACTATGCTTATCATAATAATCAGCTGATTGGTTGCAAGCGCTCTTTTCTCCATAAATAACCTTATCAAAAATAAGTTTATATTTTTTTCTATAGATTAAGAAGATGTATTCTGGAAGATTGACAGGCAACATTTTCTTGCAGAATCTTCACAATCTGTCCCGAAAACGCTTGTCTCACCAAACTCACATTTCTCCTTGCAAATGCCCTGCTGAGAAATACAGCTCCTTGAAGCTGAATTGAATAATCTGGCTTTGCCTGTAAAAATAAAAAGAAGAACTACCAAAACAACTACAAGCAGAATTGCAACAATAATTGTTCTTAATGCAAGGGACTGGGCTCTCTTGTTTTTCATGTCTTTAGGCAACATATCATCTCCTCAGGACAGTCTCCTGATATTGCCTTTTCATAGGTGCCAGAGCATTCTCTATAGTTCCCTGTTGTTCTGTCTATCTCGTCTGAAACACAGACTCCGCCGTTGCTAGCACAGGAATCCGTGCTCTCTCTCCATAACTTGATCCTGCCCGTAAATATCATGGCAATAATTATTAATACAAGTAAAGCTAAAGCTGCAACAATTATTGTATTCATAGAAAGACCCTGTGCATTTTTTTTCATAAAAACACCTCTTTAATCAAGAAATTAATAATAAATGAAGTTTATAAAAGTTTCGATGCATTAACCATAATCTTTATATAATCATTTTCAAATTATAACAACATGATTGACAGAAACAGTGTTCTTGAGATTATTAAAGCAAAAGGCCTTGTCATTCCAAGAGACATTATGAAAGAGCTTGGCGGAGACACCTTCCTTATAGGTGCTGTTCTTTCCCAATTAAAGGACTCTAAACAAATAAAAGTCAGCTATACCAAGATAGGCGGCTCACCCGTCTATTATTATCCAGGCCAGGAATCCAGATTACAGGACTTATTCAAATATTTAAACCCTAAAGAGAAAGAAGCATATAATCTTATAAGACAGGGAGGCATATTGCAGGACTCAACTTTAGAACCAGCAATAAGAGTTGCCCTGAGAGAAATAAAAGATTTTGCAAAACCGGTTGAAGTCACTCTAAAGGACCAAAAGATATTATTCTGGAAATGGTATCTCCTGCCTAATAACTTTGTTGAGTCAAAAATCAGGGAATCTTTATCAAAACAGCAGCCCCAAAAAACAGAAACAGAGATTCCTGAGAAAAAACCCAAAGATATTGAAAAGAAAGCAATTCAGAGAGAAGAAAAAACAGACAAGGTAGGAAAGAAACAAGAGCAAAAGAAAGAAGAAAAACCTACACAAGATGATTTCCTAAGCACAATAAATGATTATTTCCAGGAAAAGAACATTGAAATCATTGAAAAAGAATTAATCAAGAAAAACAAAGAGTTTGATTTTATAATCCGGGTTCCAAGCGCAGCAGGAAAACTTAACTTTTACTGTAAAGCAAAAAATAAAAAAAGAATCAATGAAGGTGATTTAAGCTCTGCTTTTGTTAAGGCAGAGACAAAAAAATTACCTATACTTTATTTGACAACAGGCAAATTAACAAAAAAAGCAAAAGATATGCTGAATGAAGAATTCAAGAACATAACTGTAAATAATATTTAGAAATGGGTACAAAATTATCTCCTATCTTAACCTCACATGAACTTTCTTTTGATAATTTAAATAATAAAAAACTAGTCATTGATTCTTATAATATAATCTATCAATATATTTCATCAATCAGACAGAGAGACGGCACACCATTAATGGATTCCAAGGGGAATATTACCAGCCATCTTTCCGGACTGTTCTTCAGAACTACAAGATTGATTGAGATTGGCTCAAAATTAGCATTTTGTTTTGACGGCAGATCCCCTGAATTAAAGAAAAAAGAACAGCAGAGGAGAAAAGAACTTAAAAAAGAGGCTATGCGTGAATACCAGTTAGCGGTTGAGAGACAGGATTTGGCATTAATGAGAAAATATGCTTCCCGCACATCAAGATTAACTCTGGAGATGATTGAAGAAAGCAAAGAACTTATCAATGCACTGGGCCTGCCTATAATTCAGGCCCCTTCTGAAGCAGAGGCCCAGGCGGCCTATATGGTCAATAAAGGGGATTTTTATGGATTAATAAGTCAAGACACGGATGGACTAATATTCGGTACATCTAAATTAATAAAAAATCTTACAATCTCGCAAAGAAAAAAAATAAAAGATTCCTTAAGTTATGAAAGAGTTCCGCCAGAAGAGATTGATTTAGCTGAGAATCTAAATAATCTTGGAATTGACCAGGAGCAATTGATTGTATTGAGCATGCTTGTCGGCACTGATTTTAATATCGGAGGCATTAAAGGCATCGGCCCTAAAAAAGGTCTGAAATTAATAAAAGAATTCGGAAAAGACTTTGACAGTTTATTCAGGGAAGTTAAATGGGGTGAGTTTTTTGATAATTCATGGAAAGAAGTCTATGAGCTGATTAAGAACATGCCTGTAACTGATGATTACAGTTTGGAATGGAAAAATATTGACAATAAAAAAATAATACATATGCTTGTTAAAAAGCATGATTTTTCTCAGGAAAGGGTTGAGAATGCCCTTGAAAAACTAGTCAAGAAACAAGCTCAGAAAGGGTTGGGCGAGTGGTTTTAAATAAACTTTTTATTTCCCTCCATTTTTCTTTCTAAGTATGCTTGGTATAAAAACTAAAATCATTCAGACTGAAAAACTGAAGACTTATCTGTTAAAAGAGAATATATTAAACAAAAACCTCAAATTAATCAAAGAGAAAGATTCAATAATAATCCCTGTAAAAAGATTAACTGAAAAAAATAAAAATAATCTATTAAAAAAATTCAAAGAAATTAAATTCACTGATAAAAAATTTGAAAAGATTATTCAAAAACAGAATTACAAGGATTTATTGAAAAATAAACTGCCTGAAAGAATAATCGGACAATTGCCTTCTTCTTTTGATATTATCGGAGATATCCTGATAATTGAAATTAAAGAGAATATTAAAAAATATGAAAAACAGATTGCAGATGCTCTTATTAAAACAAACAAAAATATTAAAACAATATTAAAAAAATCAGGCATTCATGAAGGAGAGTTTAGATTGCAAAAACTAAAATACCTTGCAGGAATAAAAACCAAAGAGACAATTTATAAAGAAAACAATGTTAAGCTGAAATTAAATGTTGAAAAAGTCTATTTTTCTCCAAGATTAAGTACAGAAAGAAAGAGGATATATAAACTGATTAATCCGGGTGAAGAAATTCTTGTTATGTTTTCCGGAGCAGCTCCTTATCCAATTGTAATATCAAAAAATACAAAAGCTAAATCTATTTCTGCAATAGAAAAAAATCCTATTGCCCATAAATACGCTTTAGAAAATCTGAAATTAAATAAAATAAATAATATTGAATTATACTGCGAGGACGTAAAAAATATAATTCCCCTATTGAATAAAAAGTTTGACAGGATATTAATGCCGCTGCCAAAAGGAGCTGAAGATTTCCTTGATTTGGCATTATCTGTTTCAAAAAAAGGGACAATAATCCATTTCTATGATTTTGAGCATGAATATGAGCTCCGCAAAGGAGATGTAAAAGTAAAAAGCTCATGTATAAAAGCCAATAGAAAATTCAAAATCCTGAAAACAGTTAAATGCGGGCAGTATTCTCCTGGAAAATTCAGGTTATGTATTGATTTTAAACTAGTGTAAAAAACTCACCTTGGTTTGTTGAATTTTGATAAAAACGCTGGTTTCTGTTCTCCTAACAAGGAAATTTCTGGTGAAATATTAATTAAAGATTCAGAGAAAGCAGGGAAGGATAAGCCAAGATTCATTTCAAAGACTGATTTGTACAATGCCCTTGGTCTATAAAGAACATTGTTTTCTGACTGCTCTTTTGCATGCGCCACCCATCCAGCAACTCTTGCTGTTGCAAACATAGATACATTCATTTCTGCAGGAATTCCTATTGAATAATAAAGCAATGAAGCCCAGTAATCAACATTTGGGTAAAGAGGTTTATTTGGCTTAATTTTGAGCATTATTTTTTCAAGATTTTCTGCTATCAAAAATAATCTTTTTATTTCCCTTGTTGCATTAGATGATTCAATTGTATTTAAAACAAGTTTTCTTAGGATTTTTGCTCTTGGGTCTCCATTTTTATAAACAGCATGCCCAAATCCGCTGACTTTTTTTCCTTCATCAAAATATGCATTTTGTATATATTCTTTTATTTTTTCTTTTAAAATTATGTTTTTTTCTTCTAAGTCTCTCAGTAGTGTTATTACTTCAACACTTGCTCCGCCATGAAGCGGACCTTTCAAACTTCCTAACGCACCTATAATTGCTGAATAGATATCACTTCCCGTTGAAATTATGTTTCTTAAAGTAAATGTTGAGTTATTTAGTCCATGTTCAGCATGAAGCCATAATGACGCATTTAATGCCTCTGTTGTTTTTTCCTTATTGAGATTATCTACCTGAAACATTGAGTTAATCAATGCTGCTGTAGGAAATTTATCTGAATCTCCACCAGATACAAAATAAGGCTTTTTATTAGTTTTAATCCTATAAACTATGCCAGTAAGCAGAGGCAGTTGTGCAAGTAGTTTTATACCCTTTTTTGTTAAGGAGGTTGTTCCTTTTTCATTTGATTCATGATCCCATGCTGAAAGCAGACAAATTCCTTTTCTTACAAGAGAGATTGAGTCTATCTCTTTGTTTTTGTTGTTAATCTTTTCCAGGATTCCAATTATCTCTCTTGGAAATTTTTTTCGCGAAGTAACAAGCGTATTTAAAAAAAGAGCATATTCGTCTTCATCAGGAAAGACACCATAAATTAAAAGATAAGCTATTTTTTCATAAGAAATATCGCCTAATGTCGTTATATCCTGGTCTCTGTAGACAAGTTTTACAGGAATTGAAGAACTAAAAATACCACAGATGTTTGTTTCGGTTACATAAATATCTCTTAGACCCTCATGGACTATCGGCATTAAAATAGATATTCATATTATATATATTAATAGTTGTGGTGATTTTTTATCACCACAAAACATAAATATATATAAATATTTTAACCACTAGATGGATTTCAAAATTCTGGAAACTATTGGATTGACAAAAAATGAAACAAAGGTATATATTACATTATCTGAGAAAGGAAGCGCTCTTGCTGGACAGATAACAGAAAAAACAGGGATTCACAGAAGAAATGTTTATGATGCTCTTGAAAGATTAATTGAAAAAGGTCTTGTCAGTTACATAAATATAGACAACAGGAGATGGTTTAACCCTGCAAACCCAAACAGGTTCCTTGAATTAATTGATGAAAAAAAATCAGAACTTGACAAGAACAAAAAAATCATCAAAGACATATTGCCTTATTTCCTGCAATTAAGAAAAGAAATGCCTAAACAGGATGTCAGGTTTTTTAAAGGAACCCAGGGCTTGAAAAGTGTTTTTGAAGATATATTGAGGACAAATGAAAATTATCTTGGATATGGTCCCGGTGCTGTTGTTGAAAAAATACTGAATTTTTATTTTCCGTATTATATTAAAAAAAGGATAAGGTCAAAAATCCATTACAAACTTATATATGAGGAGAGTGTCCGCAATAAGAAATACACAGAGAATCCTCTTTCTGAAATTAAATTCCTACCTGATGAATATATATCGCACACAGCACAGAGAATTTATGGGGACAAGGTTGCAATTCTCCTTATTTCTGAAGAGGATCCCCTAGCCATTATTATTAAGAACATGGCTATTACTGACAGTTTCAGAAAACATTTTGAAATATTGTGGAAAAGTGCAAAAAAGTAAAATAAGTGTGCTCAGCAGTTACATCCGTTCATCATTGGCTTTCGCCTTTGTGGGTGTTCACTTCTTTCATTGCACACAATATGAGAATAAGAGGTTATTTATAAATATTTTTTTAATTTATATTAAAGAAGACAGTTTATCCGAACATATCCAGATATTCTTTCGAAGCAACTTCTTTTTGTTTTTTAACCTTATCAATTGCATTCAGAAAATCCTTTTCTTTTGTTTTGTATCTGTTATTGCGTATAGCAAAATAACCGGCTTCTGTGCAGACTGCCTTAATTTCAGCTCCCGAGAACCCTTCCATTAAACTATAGATCTTTTTCAGATTAATGTTTTTGCAGAGAGTCATTGCCCTCGTATGAATTGAAAATATGTCTTTAACACCCTGTTTACCGGGCAAAGGCACATTGATCAGCCTGTCTAATCTTCCGGGCCTCAATATAGCTGGATCCAATAAATCTTTTCTGTTGGTACAGCCGATAACTTTAACATTGCTAAGACTGGAAAAACCATCTATCTCCGCTAATAACTGCATAAATGTCCTTTGTACTTCCCTTTCTCCGGAAGTGCCTATATCAATTCTCCTTGAAGCAAGCGCATCTATTTCATCTATAAAAACAATTGCTGGTGCCTTTTCTCTTGCCAGATCAAAAATCTCATTCACAAGCTTTGCGCCTTCGCCAATAAATTTCTGGACAAGCTCTGATGCAACAACTTCTATAAACGTGCTGTCTGTTGAATTTGCAACAGCTTTAGCCAGTAGTGTCTTACCTGTGCCTGGGGGCCCGTATAATAATATGCCTCTCGGAGGCTGTATGCCCACTCTCCTGAATAATTCAGGTTTTTTCAAAGGCAGTTCAACAACCTCTTTTATATCATTTATTTGAGAAATTAATCCACCGATTTCATCCCAGCTTGTTGTCGGCTTTTCAATTATCACAAATCGTTCAACATTATAGTTCTTGCAGGTATCAAACTTCCTCAGAACATTAAGGTTTTTCTGATCTACCAAGACAGTATCTCCCGAAGTGATTCGTTCACAGCTCTCCGAAATAAAAACAAAAAATTGGTTTCCGTTTGGTACTCTAATTACAGCTTTATTTTCAAAAACGTCCCTTACCTCACATAACATTAAGGGAGGTGTCTTTAATCTGTCAACATCATTCTTAAGCTGGTCTATTGTTTCCTTGAGCAGGCGGTTTTCTTCTTCGAGTTCATCTATGTTAGAAGTATATGTAAACATGATATTGGTAATCTCTTTTTGGTTCCTGCTATTGGTTGTCATGTTCAAAAAAAGGGAATAGAAAAAAGCTTTTAAAGATTTTGGAAATCTCCCTGAGAATTCCAAAGCCAAGAAATTGTATTACAATTCCCTTTGTTTTGGAAAAGCTCTGCTTTGGGACTCATCAGTTAAATCACAAACCTTCCTTTTTTAATAATCCAGTTTGTATTTGAATTTTTATCTAAACCATAAATATCCAATTTCTGCCTTGGGGAATCAATAACAATATCTATGTGGTATTCTGTTGCCTTATCCGCTTCAAAGCCACTGCCGAGAGCTATATGAATCATGTTTGCGATTTTTTCATTAACAATGAGATAATCACATAATCTTGCTTTTGGATTTGTGTTTATTGCAAACTCCCCTATATTATCAAAATTTTTCTTTTTAAGTTCTATTAACTCGCAGGGGATGCTTTTGTTTTTTTTCTGCTCAAGAATTCTTTGCCATGCCTCTTTTCTTTTTTTATTTAATTGCTCAATTATTTTTTTCTCTCCGGATATGATTTTATATTTGTTGTTTTTTACTTCAATCAACAGGGGGTTTTTGGGTGAGAGCCTGTAGCTCCTGTCCAAACTTATTACAACATCGCCCGCAATCTTTCCTTTTACATATTCCGGTGTTGTAAAAGCCTCACCTCCAGGAATGTTCGCCATCATGCCAAAGTACTTGCCCTGTTTTTTATAATAAGGGTTATATAAATAGCGGGCATCTGAATCACTTGGCTTTACTTCTCTTCTTGTCATGTCTTTTTTTATAAGCCCCACTTCAAAATCAGAACCTTTTTCTATATCTGACTTGACAATTATTTTTTCGCATTTATTCATGATATCAATAATTTTCTTATTTCTAGCACGCATCTTTTTATAATCAACCAAAACAGAATCAATGAAGATATCTATTGGAACAGTTGAGGTAAACCCGATTCGTGACTGCGGTTTCCTGGAATCTAAATGTGACTGGGGATACCATGAAAATTTATACAGGATTCCTGCAGGAGAATCCCACCTGCTCTTCTTATCCGGCGTTGGGTAACCTATGGATTCACCAAAATAATGCCTGCCATGATATCCCTTGCCGCGAATACCGAAAACAGCATTGCTCGGCTTGATTCTCGAAAGATTTAACTCTTTAGATAATTTTTTATAGATTTTAAAAACAGGCTCATCTATATTTTTAGAAAGTTCACAGCCAAGCAGGGTTGTTATTAATTCTGAGATAATCTCAGGATCATCAAGCATGGATTCCCTGTTTGTAGAACTTGAAATTTTAAGTAAATTATATTTATTCAAAGAGTTATTTATTACAGAAAGAGAGATCGCATAAGAATCGAGATAATCTTCTAAAGGCTCATCAAGTATCTTTTGAGAAGGAATCAATTGGAAAGATACTGCAACTTTCTCAGATTTTTTTGGATTAATAACTTCTTTTAAAATAATTTTTCCGGTCTGGTCTAATCTATCTGGTAGGTATTCCATAAACCAATCTGAATTATAATCTAATTCAATTGTTCCTTTAAATTTATTATTTTGTGATTCTAAAATCAATTCAGGTTTTTTAAAGAGTTCTTTGAACTTTCTTTTGGTTTTTTTATCAATCAAATCTATAAATTCATTCATTGTATTATTGCCTTGTTCATACTCTCTCCAGATATCAAATAAGGCAATATTTTCTTCCCTGTCTGAGAAGCTGACATAAATGTCTTTGCCTGAATCATGGATTGCCCTTGACAACGGCGCCAGTGATAAAAATGCCTGTCCATTGAATATTCCATAAATAAATGCATTTTGAAATTCTGTTTTTTTCAATTGATTTTTGTAATATGCTACTGCCCTGTTGAATTCTCTAAAGTTATATTTCATATTATTTCCTCATCGCTTTGTTTTTCAGATTTAATTTCTATTTTCTTTGAAATTTGTTTTTTGATTTCTTCCCAGTTTTTATAAAATACATTTTTAGGAATTACAAATAATACATTATTTTTTGAATCAAAGAAAGGTTCTTTTATAGTCTTAAGATTTTTAAAAACAAACCCATAATATTCTCTTCCTGAATCTGGAATATAAACTGGAATGTGTGTAAATAAAAATCCTGTTTTAATGGAAGCTGAACCATTTATATATGAACTGGTTTCATAACAAGAATTTATTTCCTCCCAGCTAATTTTCATTTTAGAGGGAATATTAGTATAATACATCCCTTCATCATTAATATATAATTTAACTGAATAACTTAAAATACAGATTGAAAAGATAATAATAAATAATAATGTGATAAAAAAAACTATTCCTAAACCAAAGTATCTATATATCGTAATACTAACAATAAGAACAATAATAATTAAGACTAATAAATCTTTATAATAGAAGGATTTTCCTTTGAATATTTTTTCTTCCATTTTATCTATTAATTATTATTAATTCTTTTTTTGATTTTGTCAATATATGAATTTTATTATTTTTTAGTAAGATAGAATCCTCTATCCTTATTCCAAACTTGCCTTCAAAATATAATCCAGGTTCGATTGTAAAAACCATGTTATCTGCAAGGACTTCTTTTGAATCAGCTGAAAGGTTTGGAAATTCATGAATCTCAAAGCCAAGACCATGGCCAAGACCATGCACAAAATACTCTGCATATTTCCCGAAATTGTTAAGGGAAAAGTTATATATTATTGAAGCAGGAACACCCTGCCTGAGAGAATCAAGACATAACATCTGGTTCTTAAGGACAATATAATAAAGATTTTTTTCTTTTTCAGAAGGTTTTCCTAAATACAATGTTCTGGTCATATCGGCATGATAGCCTTTATATCTTGCTCCGAAATCAAGAACTAAAAAACCTTTTTTAAGTTTCTCAAGAGAATCATAATGCGGGTTTGAAGAATTATTGCCCGATGCAACTATGGGCTTAAACGAGAGCTCGGCTCCTTGTTTTTTAATCTCGGATTCAATGAAATTCCTTATTTCAAGTTCTGTATTGAATCTGAACTTTTTAATTAATTTAGAAAAAACATTGTCTGTTATTGTACATGCGCTTTTAAGATAACTTATTTCCGGTTCTGTTTTTATACTTCTTTGTTTTTTGCAGACACCTGAGACATCGTAATATCTCCCTTTAAGATACTTTTTTAATCTTTCAAAAACAAGAAGGTTGAAGTTCTCTTTGTCAATCCCAATTTTTTTGCAATTAATTTTTTTTCTGTTCAAAATCTCATCTAGATAGTCAAATGATTTTTTCTTTTTCTTTAATTTTAAAACACTTAATTCAGAGTTCTTTGCCTTTTCATAGTCCCGGGCATTAGTCAACATAAAAGCAGGTTTAGTCCTGGGAACAACCAAAATCCCTGAAACATTTGTATTTCCAGTATAATATAAAAAATTTGGATTTGGGATTTTATCATTGTTATAAATAATTACAAGATTCTCTTTTTTAAAGTTTGATTTGAGAATTTTAATTTGTTCATTCATAAAGTAGAATAAATATAAGAAAGAATTAATAAAGGTTGTTATGTATTAAATTAATTCGTTTTTTTCCCCTTCCTGTTAATGAGGATTAACAGCCCGATTATAAGCACAAGGACAATAATTCCCACAATTAACAGCTCATATATCCCCCAGATAACATTTTATCACCTTGTCACTTCAAATGATTTTACTTTATCATATAGCTCTTTCGCCTTTTTATTTTTTTCAAAATGCTCCCTGACCGGCTTAATCAGTTCATTAATGTATTTTGCAACAGACTGCTTTAAGTCCATCGGATGTATTTCTTTCTTTGCAAAGGCTTTTTCTAATTCAGAATATGAATTAAATTCAAGAGTTCCCCCCCATTTTTCAGGCCTTTCGATTTTCAAAGAATCATATTTTTCAAATATAATATACCTGCAGTATTCCAAGAGCGGATTTTCTGTTATTTCTCCTTCAGGACACCATGCTTTTTTGATTTTTCTTTTTATATCTTCCTCAGAATCATTCATGAATATTGCCGAACCTGGTTTTGATTTAGACATCTTCAAGTCAATAATTCTCTCTGGGATATCTTTCTCATTACTAACAGGCTGGCCAAGCCCCATAAGCATATGGTGGCTGACAACAGCAGGTTTCCAGAATCCAAGCTTTGATCCTACTTCCCTGGCAAGTACATTGACTTTTCTTTGGTCCATGCCAAGCTGGCAGATATCTGCCTTAAGGTAAAAAATATCTGCGCACTGCATACAAGGATATAATATTTGGGATGCCTGTAAAACATCTCCCTCCTTCCTGCCCATAATCTGGCCGCATCTTATTATTCTTTTAACTGTTGAATTTCTTGCTACCTGCATTACAATTTTCCAATATACTGGATCTTTTATGAAATCATTCGCCCAGACAAATTCAACTTTTGAAAGGTCCATGCCTGAAGCCTTCCATACTTCGATAAGATAGTTGCCCACTATCTGTATCTTTTCAAGATCTCCGCCAATCTTATTATTAGCCCAGCCATGCCAGTCAGCAACAAGCATCTTGAATTTCACGCCTGCCAGTATCATCTTATTTATATTTATAGATCGCATTAATCCCTGAGCAATATGTACTTTGCCAGAAGGTTCAAATCCGTCATATGCTATAATCTCTTTTTTTGTATTTAATAATTCAATGAGCTCTTCTTCTGTAAGAATTTCCTCGCCAACCTGCTTAATCAGTTTCAGCCTTTCTTGAACATCCATCATAAACCACCATTCAATTTATTTCAAAAGTTTTAAATTTAATTATTTTTCCTTTTCAACTAATTTTTCAATTAAGAAATTACTTTCATCCATTGCCTGTTTCTTAAACTCTCCTAAAAAATCTGCTGCCTCTTTGAAGTATTTTTCAAATTGTTCCAGGTCGTTGTCTTTTACAATCATATATAATTTCATTATACTCTGTATATACTCGCGCATCGCTTCATGTGTCTCAGGATTAAGTATCTCAATATCAGCATAGAGCCTTGGCTCCTGGTTTAATATCCTGCCAACCATATCAAGTCTGATTCTGTATATTGGAGAGGTATAGTCAAGACTTTCATTTAAATCAAGACCTAATTGTTTAAATGCATAGCCTAAACTGATTAAACTGAAATGAGTCAATCCCTGTATTATTGCCATTATTTTATCATGTTTTTCAGGTGTTGTTAGTTTAATTTTACCTTTATTTTTCAGGATTAAATTATTTATCCAGTCTTTCCATTTATTAACACGTGCTTCACATAATATAATGGTCTGTTTTTCTATTGACTTAACAGAGTGACCAAACATTGGGTGCATTCCCACAACTTCGGCTTTTGATTTCAGCATTGCACTGACAGAGGGTGTTTTTATAGATGTAACATCCATCCATAACTGGTCTTCTCTTGAATATTCCGCCATTGATTCAATTATTTCTTCTGTTACATCAATTGGAACTGAAAACAACACAACATCACTCTTTTTTACAAGTTCCTTGTTTGTTGTTTTAGTATTTTTATCACTAATTAAAACATTAAATCCATGATTTTCAAAAAAGATTTTAAACCATGTGCCCATTTTCCCTTTTCCGCCGATTATGCCGATTTTTTCTTTCATTTTATTACACCTATAACATTTTATAAAAAAATTAATCCTAATATCAGCGCAACTACAACTGATGGCAATAAATTACTAAGTTTTATTTTTTTTATTTCCAAAAGAGTAAGACCTATACCTACTATTAATAAGCCACCTGTTGCACTTATCTCAGTAATAATTGATTCAGTTAAATATGTTCTTATGTAAACAGCAAGCAAGGTAATACCTCCCTGATATAATATAATAGGTAAAAAAGAAAACATAACTCCTATACCAAGAGCACTTGAAAATGCAATTGAAGCTGTGCCATCAAGAAGTGCTTTAGTATAAAGTATAGAAGGATTATTATTTATCCCGTCTTCTATTGCACCTATAATTGCCATTGCTCCAATACAATAAATAAGGCTTGCTGTAACAAAACCTTCAACAAAAGTTGATTCTTTTGATTTTACCTTCTTTTTAATATATTCACCTAATAAGGTAAGTTTTTTGTCTAAATTAATTAATTCACCCATAATCCCGCCTATTATAAGACTAAATATTACAATCATTACATTGTTGGTTTTAAAAGCAAGTGAAAATCCTATTAATAAAGTGGACAACCCTAGTGCTTGCATTAAAAGTTTTTTTATATTTTCATTAATATATCTATTAAAAAGTATACCTAACAATGATCCTATAATTATTGCTCCTGCATTCACAATTGTTCCTTTCATTTTTTTCCCTCGTCTGTTATAAAAGAGCCGATTATTTTTAATTTTGTTACTTTAATTTCAATCTCATCTAAAACTTCCTTTATTTTTTTCTCCTGTCTATGCCCCTCAAATTCAATAAAGAAAATATAATTGCCGAGTTTAAATTTTGTAGGTCTTGACTCAATTTTAGTTAAATTAATTCCTGATTTGGCAAAAGGCTTTAACAGTTCATAAAGCAAACCAGGATAATCTCCTTCATGATAAATCCCAATAAACGTCTTATGTTTTTTATTTTCACAGAAGTCAGCATCTTTTTTTGAGATAATGAAAAATTTTGTCTTATTGCCTTTATGGTCTTCGATGTCTCTATCTAATACATTTAAATTAAATTTATCTGCAGCCGCCTCCAGACCAATAGCGGCAGAACCATTAATTTCAGCTGCAAGTTCCATTGCTTTAGCTGTGCTGTCCACATATTTTAATTCTGAATTATTATGATTCTCTCTTATATATTTCCTCACTTGTAAAATTGCAGCAGGATGTGAAATGATTATATTAGCTGTATTGCTTATCCCGGCAATGCATAAATGAACAGGGATAATTATTTCCTGCTTAACCATTATATCATTTTCATACAATTCATCTAGAACTTCCCTTACTGTGCCGTTAATCATGTTTTCAACTGCAACAATACCTTCATCTATTTTATTTTTCATCAGTGCTTCAATGATCTCATGATGTGTATTGAAAAAAATAAATTCAGCTTCTTTATTATATTCCTTAGCAGCAACTTCTCCAAAAGTGCCTTCCGGCCCAAGCACACCTAATTTAATTCTCATTTTTTTTCATTTAGTAATCTATTCTGAAGTCTGCATGATTCTTTAATTATCTCTTCATATAATCTCTTCACATGTTTCTCATCCAGATTCAACTCATGGCATTTATCAGTAATCAGATCAAACAATTTTCGCTCTCTTGATTCATCCCTTACAGGGAGTTTGTTCTCAATTTTATAATCTGCAATTTTTTCAACGATTTTTTTCCTTTTTTTTAATAACTCCAATAAACTCATATCAAGTTTAATTATCTCTTTTCTTAATTCATCCAGATTCATTTCTTACCTCTCTAAATTAATTTCTTTTTTTTCATTTGCACTGTGCCTTAAATCTCATTAAATGATCCACTAACACAATTGCTGTCATGGCTTCAATAACAGGAATAATTCTCGGGCATATGCATGGGTCATGCCTCCCCTCAATATTGACAAAGACCTCTTTCTTGTCTTCTGTGACTGTTATCTGCTCTTTTTTTATAGATGGTGTCGGTTTTATTGCAACCCTGAATAGGATATTCTGGCCAGTGGAAATGCCACCAAGAATTCCCCCTGCGTTATTTGACTTAAATGCATATTTATTATTTTTAATATACATCTCGTCATTGTTTTCAGAGCCCTTCTTTTTAATTACATCAAATCCTGAGCCAAACTCAATCCCTTTTGTTGCGCCGATGCTCATGACTGCTTTGGATAAATCTGCATCAAGCTTGTCAAAAACAGGCTCTCCAAGACCAGCAGGTGCATTAGTTATAATGCATTCAACCATTCCTCCAACTGAGTTCCCTTTTTTTGCCATATTAAGAATAAATTTTTCAATCTTTTTTGCAGCTGCCTTATCGGGGCATCTTATTGGATTTTTTTCAATTTCATTTAAATTAACATTTTCAGCTTTTATCTTTCCGACCTGTTTTGTGTATGCTGTTATTCTTATATCTTCTTTTTCAAGGATTTTTTTTGCAACAGCTCCTGCTGCAACCCTTGCGGCTGTTTCTCTTGCAGATGACCTGCCCCCTCCTTTATAATCCCTGATGCCATATTTCTTGAAAAAAGTAAAATCAGCATGGCCCGGCCTGAATATATCTTTAATAGGCTCGTATTTTGAAGAATCCGCATCTTTATTGTAAATCAAAATTGCAATTGGTGTTCCTGTTGTTTTTCCCTGGAAAACACCGGATAAGATATGTGCAGAATCTTCTTCTCTCCTCTGAGTTGTAACCTCACTCTGGCCCGGTTTTCTTTTGTCAAGCTCATATTGAATATCAGCCTCATTTAAGATTATATTTGGAGGGCATCCGTCTATCACAACACCCAAAGCAGGTCCGTGTGATTCCCCAAAGGTTGTTATCTTAAATAAATTCCCAAATGAATTTCCTGGCATTTTTATCACCCTAATAAACTTATTACAATTACTCCCAATAACATTATAATACTTCCTGTTATTGTCTCTTTAAAATTTTTTTCCTTGAAAAACAGGTAACCAAAAACAACTGAAAAAACTATGCCTGTTCTTTTTACAGCTGTTGCATATGGTACCAAGGTTTTATTAATACCAAACACAAAAAAAATCTCTGATAAAAACATGGACAATCCCAATAATAAATAATTAAGATAATTTTTTTTAAATTTAAATGTTTTAATAACAGATTTTCTAAAGTTCACCAATACAAATAACAACCCAATAATTGCCTCAAACATCATAAGAACAACAATAAACTGTATCCTTGGCAAAAACTGCGATCCTATTTTAAACAGGTTGCCATTAATGCTATATCCCAATGCTACTAAAAGCATAATTAATGAACCTTTTTCTTTAATCACACTCTTTAATGGTTCAAATAACCCTTCATGAAATTTTTGGATGTTAACTAGATAAACTCCAATAATAACAAAAACAACACCAAGAATTCCATATAAAGAAGGTATTTCCTTCAATATAATAAATGATGTTAAAAGTTGAAAAAGGGGTGTAATGCTTAGAAAAGGTTGTGTGAGCCCTATTCCTGAAATGTGAATTGCATAAATACCCAATGAAATAAAAAGTATATTTAGTAGAGCAAGTAATATAATTACAAATAATCCTTGTAAAGGAATTATATATAAATTTATGTCAAAGATAAAAAATAGAAGTATGCAAACAGGCATCATAATTAAAAATTGGGCAGTATTCAAAATAAGTGGATTTATCTTATTATTCTTCTTACATATAGCAACATTAAATGACCAAAATAAAGCTGCTAATAAACAATAAATTATCCATTTCATCTTTCAAGTAAATGTTTATTCAGATTTAATTCCATTGATTTAAAGTCAGGCCTTACACCAGTCCATAACTCGAACTGACCTATTGCCTGGTATATCAGCATCCTGTCTCCTGTTACAGTAGTGCAGCCTTTTTCTTCAGCATATTTTATTAATCTTGTCTTAACAGGATTATATACAATATCCATCACTATCTTTCCAGGTAATAAATCATCTTTGTTGATGAGTGATGCATCCGGCCTTGGATTCATGCCTACACTTGTTGTATTGATTATTATATCTGATTTAGTAATTAATCTTTTAATATTGTTCATATCATTGAATTTAACATGAAACTCTGAAGCTAATTTCACTGCTTTTTCCTTTGTCCTGTTAATAATTGTAACAAATGAATTTTCCTTACACAAAGAATACAGGACAGCCCTTGCTGCTCCGCCTGCTCCCAGCACCAAAATATTTTTTCCCTTTATTTCTGTAACTTCTTTCAAAGCCTTGGCTGCACCATAATAATCTGTATTAAATCCTATTATTTTTTTATTTTTTACTGCAAGAGTATTAGAAGCCCCTATTTTTTTTGCTGTGTCATCAAGAACATCAATAGAACCAAATATTTTTTCCTTGTGTGGAACAGTAACAGCTGAACCTCTGAAATCAAATTTCCTGAAGTTCTCCATAAAACAAGGCAATTCTTCAGGTCTGACTTTGAAAGGAATATAGACAAAATTCAGGTTGTGGATTTTAAAATTGGGGTTGTGCATGAATTTTGATTTCGAGTTCTCTGCAAATTCACCAATTACGCCAAGTATCTTTGTATCTTTGTTCTGCATGTCAAAATTATATAGTTTGGACAGCTCGTCAATTGTCAATTGACCAGAAGCAGATTCTTTGCCTGGTGTTAATGAGGCATAGGTTAAACATGAGCCATATTTTTTTGCCAGGATCCTTGAAATCTGGCCTCGTAATCCCATGCAAAAAGAAATTAAATCTTCAGAATCCTTTAATAATTCAAATATCTTAAAATTATCATTAATTGATTCGGCGAATGTAATTATTTTAATCAGGTCAGGATTAAGTTTTTTAATTTCCTGTTTCAATTTCTTTAAAAACCCTAAGTCAGGTGTTCTGCTGAAATTATGATAGGAAACGATTATTTTGGAGCTCTTTTTATTTTTGATTAGTTCCTTAATAAAGTCCTTATTTGACTTAAATTCTATATCAACATAATCCGCGCTTAGTTTAATTGCTTTTTTCAATAGACCAAATCTTTCTGTTTCCCTGCCTGTAAAATATCCCCCTTCAAAATCAGGCCTGCATGTGACTATAACTTTTTTTGTTTTTTTCTTCAATATATTTTTTAATTTAATTTCATCAATATTTTTAATATAATCTATCCTGAGCTCAGTAATATCTGCAAGCTTTTCAGCCTGCCTTAATTCTTTTAAAGCCTGTTCAGCTGTTTTTGCGGTAATCGGTATGCATATCTTAGTTTCCATTTTTTATTATTTCCAGAATTTCATCTGCAACCTCTTCAATTGTTTTGTTGTCTGTATCAATATCATAGTCAGCTGCCTTTTTATAAAGCGGCGTTCTTCTAAGCAGGATTTCCTCAGCTTCTTCTGTAAAAGATCTTATTCCTGTAAGGGAGGGCCTCTGATCATCGTGTTTGATTCTTTTGATAATTACTGAAAGAGTTGCCCTGAGCCAGAAAATAATTCCCTTTTTCCTGAGAAGAGATATATTCTGCTCTCTTTCAATTATTCCTCCGCCGCAGTCAATTATTAAATTGGTTTTCTTTGCAAGTTGTTTTATCACATCAGCTTCTGTTTTTCTAAAATAAGCCCAGCCGTGTTTTGTAATGATTTCCGGGATAGTCAAGCCTGTCTTTTTAATTATTTCATTATCAGTACTGATTAATCTTAGATTTAATTTTTTTGATAATTGTTTTGCAACAACAGTTTTCCCTGTTCCCCTGTATCCTATTAAGATTATGTTTTCAGGCATAATTAAGTCCAGCTCCGAGTTCTTTTAATTTATTCCAGAAGCCTGGAAAAGATTTGTTAACACAAGCAGGATGTAGTATTTTTATTCCAGGCAGTTTTAACCCGACTAATGAAAATGCCATTGCAATCCTGTGGTCATTATATGTTTCGAGTTCAACATTTCCATGAGGATTCCCCCCATATATTGTCAGGGAATCTTCACTCTCCTCTGTTTTTATTCCGAGTTTATTTAATTCAGTCCCTATAGCACTGATCCTGTCACTTTCTTTTAATCTAAGGTTAGCTATGTTTTTTATTTTTGTAATGCCTTTTGAAAATGCTGCCATAACAGCCAAGGTAGGAACTGTGTCCGGCATTTTGTTCATATCAATTTCAATTGCCTTTAAGTCACCTGTCCCTGTAATTTCAATCTCATTTTCTTTTTTTATCACATTACATCCCATCCTTTCAAGTATATCAGCAAATTTTATATCGCCCTGGAGCGAACAAGGATTAATGTTCCTGACAATAATCCTGCTGTTTGTGATTGCTGCGATTGCGAAAAAATATGAAGCAGATGAAGCATCTCCTTCAATCAGATATTCTCCTGCAGTATATTCTTGTCCGGATTTTATGAAAAACTCTTTATAATCATTATTTTCAACATTAACTCCAAACTCTTTCATAATTGTCATTGTAATATCAATATATGGTTTTGAAGCAAGCTCGCTGATAACCTTAATCCTAACATCTTTTTTTGCATACGGCGCAATTAACATTATTGAAGTAAAATACTGGCTGCTGACTTTTCCGTTCATCCCGCAACTGCCGCCAGCAAATGTTCCTCCCTGAATTTTAACAGGAGGACAACCATTATTCCCAATAGAAACTGCATTAACACCCAATTGGTTTAATCCGTTAATCAAGTCCTGTATTGGTCTTTGCTTTAATCTTGATTCTCCTGTTAATATTACTTCTCCCTTGCATAATGAAGCAAATGACGCTAATAATCTTATTCCTGTGCCAGAGCCTCCTAAAAAAAGTTCTTTTTTTGGCTTTTTTAAAGTCCCTCCTGTCCCGTTAACAGCCAGGACATTATCCCTCTTCTCAATAAATATTCCAAATTGTTTCAGTGAATTAATTAAATAATCAATATCCTCACTGAATAAAACATTTTTCAGAACAGATTTTCCTTTTGCCAGAGAAGATATAATCAGAGCACGGTTTGAATAGCTTTTTGAGCCAGGAATCACTAGCTTGGAATCAATTTTATCAGTTAATGGGATTATCTCGATTTTTTGCATTCTTCAATTGCCTTTTCTATGATTTCATCATCCACATTGAAAGAAAACCTATTTTCAACTGCCCTGATTTTCCCGATTTCTTCCAAGAGGACAAATCTTATACTGCTCTTAATGGCTTTTTTATCCATTTCCATTGATTTAATAATATCATTAACATGCATCTCTTCAGGAACATCTATGCAAAGATTAAATTCTTTTAAAAGCTGCCTGATTATCTCGACTTCATGTTTTTCTATGTAATTAAGCATTAAAGAGATCTGCAATTCAACATTCATCCCTATGCTCACTGCAAAACCATGGGTTATTTTATAATCTGAAAGCGTTTCAATTGCATGACCTATTGTGTGGCCGAAATTAAGGATCCGCCTTATTGAAGATTCATGTTCATCAATTTCAACAATTTTAGATTTAATTTCACAGCTTTTCTTTATAAGATAAGCTAAAATTTCAGGGTCCTTTTTCAGGACCTTTTCTCTATATTTTCCTATAAAATAAAACAAATCCCTGTCTTTTATAATCGCATGCTTTATCAATTCAACAAGCCCGTTAAGGTATTCTTTCTCAGGAAGTGTCTTTAAAAAATCTGTGTCAATATATACTCGTTTTGGCTGATAAAATGCTCCGATTAAATTTTTACCATATCTTGTATCAAGGCCTGTTTTTCCTCCTATTGAACTGTCAACCATTGCCAGCATTGTTGTAGGTATCTGGATATAAGGTATGCCCCTGTTAAATGTTGCGGCAATAAACCCTGCCAGGTCTCCTGTAACTCCTCCTCCTAACGCTAAAATCACAGTGTCTCTTCCAAGACCAAGTTCAAACATCCTGTCTTCTATCCTTTGTTTTGTTTCTCTTACTTTGCTTTTTTCCCCTGCTTTGAATTCAATCAAATCAATTTTTAGGCCTGTTTTTCTTAATGCATCCTGAATTTTTTTACCATATAGCTTTTTTACATTTGAATCAGTTATTATCAATACCCTGTTACCAAGATTAGATTTTCCCAGATATTCTGCTAATTCATCAAAAAAAATTTCACCTAAAACCAATTCATAAGAACGGTCTTTTTTTCCCATTAGTTTTACTTTGAGTTTGTCTGACATTTTAAATGCCTTCCGCAGACTTCACATAATGGCTTAAGTTCATCCAGGAGTTCTTTAAACTGTTTCGGATATAATGACTGCGCAGCATCACTTAATGCCTCTTCAGGATTCGGATGTACTTCTATCATTAAACCGTCTGCGCCGACTGCAACAGCCGCCTTGCTCAATGGAAGAATCAATTCCCTTTTTCCTGAAGCATGGCTCGGATCAACTATTACGGGCAGATGCGTTATTTTTTTAAGCATCGGAACTGCGCTTATATCAAGTGTATTTCTATAAGATGTCTCAAATGTCCTTATGCCTCTTTCACATAAAATCACATTTGGGTTTCCTCTTGACAGGATATATTCCGCAGCCATAATCAATTCATTTAGAGTTGCATTCATTCCTCTTTTTAAGATAACCGGCTTTTTTAATTTTCCCACTTCTTTTAAAAGGTCAAAATTCTGCATGTTTCTCGCACCAATCCTGAGAATGTCAACATATTCAGCAGAAACCTTTACATCCCTGACATCCATTACCTCTGTTTCAACAATCAACCCTGTTTTTTCCTTTACCTGCTTCAGTAATTTCAGCCCTTTTATTCCTAAGCCCTGGAAACTATAGGGAGAAGTTCTCGGCTTAAAAGCAGATGCTCTCATTATTCTAATTCCCATATCCTTTAATATCCCTGCAATTGTCATTATCTGTTCTTCATTTTCAATTGAACATGGTCCTGCTATAACTGTAAAATCATCATTGCCAATCTCCACGTCTTCTACTTTAATGACTGTGGTTTCGGATTTATATTCCCTGCTGGCTAATTTATAAGGTTTCAGAATCTTGGTGATCTTTTCTATGCTCTTAATAGCTTTCAGTCCGTCGATTTCATATTTCCTGGAATCTCCGATCACAGCTATTACTGTCCTTTCAACACCATATAAAGGCACAGGCTCAAGCCCTTTTGACTTGATTTTATCTATTACGCGCTCAATCTCTTCTTTTGGTATGTGCGGTTTCATTACAATTATCATTTTTAACTCACCTTATAGTATCTTTTAATATTAAATTTTTATCCTTGGAGAAGTTTAATATCAAAAAGACCAAGGATCTTATCTAAAAAAATATCTAAAAAAAAATACATCTAACCTGAAATCTACAGATTTGGCAGCGTCAAATGTAGTCATAGCAATAGTGTAAAATGCAGGTTATATTTAAATGTTTATAAAACTCCTCCTGCAATATAGAAAGATTTAATTAATTCAATATATTCCCTCAATAGAAAGGTTTATATATTTTAAAGAACTTTATACAATTGTTTGATTATTATTTATTTAAGAGGGGTTGATAATTATGGCTGAAGAAGAAAATAAAAAATTCTCAAAACAACTTATTGGAAAAACAATCGTTTCAAAAACAGGTAAAAGATTCGGTGAAGTCAGCGATATCATCTTTGAAACAAAATCAGGAGAATTAATCCACATGGTTGTTGGTAATCCTACTTCTTATACAGAAAAATTAGAGTTAGAAAAAGACAAGCAAGGAAGGATTCTTATTCCGTTTAGTGCTGTCATTGCTGTGGGAGATTTCATGGTGATTGCTGAAGAGGACATAATTTAGTTTTTCTAATAATTAACTTTTTATATAAATTTTAATTATTCCCGGATAAAATGCAGGATTCTGTTATATGGACTGAAAAATACCGCCCTAAAGACTTTGATGAGATTATAGGCCAGGAACAGGTAGTTAAAAGAGGCAAGGCGTTTGTCAAACAAAAGAATATGCCTCACCTATTATTTGCAGGCCCAGCGGGTGTTGGCAAAAGCACCCTCGCATTAGTAATTGCCAGGCAACTCTTCAAAGAGCAATGGAGGCAGAATTTTCTTGAACTGAATGCATCTGATGAACGCGGCATAGATGTTGTAAGGATAAAAGTAAAGGATTTTGCAAGGACACGGGCACTTGGGAATGTGCCTTTTAAGATAATCTTCTTAGATGAGTGCGATGCCCTTACAAAAGAGGCCCAGCAGGCATTGAGGAGAACAATGGAAAACTATACAAGGACATGCAGGTTTATCCTTTCATGTAATTTCTCATCAAAGATAATTGATCCCGTGCAGAGCAGGTGTGCAATATTTAAATTCAAGCCGTTAAGCAGAGAAGATATTTTTGAAATTATTGGACGCATTTCAAAAAATGAGAATATATCTATTGATGAAGAAGCAAAACAGGCGCTATTTAATGTAAGCGGAGGGGACTGCAGAAAACTGGAAAACATATTACAGTCATCTGCAGCAATTACTGGCAATATTACAGAAAAAATAATCTATTCTGTTGCATCACAGCCCCTGCCGGACGAAATCAAAGAGATACTGGGACTGGCAATAAAAGACAAATTTCTTGAATCAAGGAAAAAATTATTAAACACCATGCTTGAAAACGGGCTATCCGGATTGGATATTATTAAACAGATTCAAAAAGAGATTTGGCAGCTGGATATAGAAAATAATAAAAAGCTTGAGATGATAAAACTATGTGGAGAGATTGAATTCAGGCTTGTTGAAGGTTCAGATGAATTTTTACAGCTTGAGTCATTATTGGCGGGCTTTATGATCATAGCTCAATAAGAAGAGGTCCAAAATGCAGAAGTTTAAAAAACTTCCAGATTTAGGAAAATTAAAAATCAGCACAGAATATAAAAACATAAACCCAGAACCGGACAGAACAGAAATAAACGATAAACTGCATAAAACAGAACTTGCGCTTTCTTTTCTTTTAAAGAATATTCAAGATATTAAACAACAAAGCTCAAACAGAGTAAAAGTAGTAAATGATTATGAATCCCGCATCTCTGCATTGAATAAAAAGATAACTCATCTTGTAACTATAATCAGATCCTATCAAAAAGGGCTGAAAGAGATAGATTCAGGCGTAATTAATAAACAAAAGAATATAATTGAAAAGCTGAATCAGAAACTGGTGCATGCTGAGAATTCATTAAAAGCCTATAAGAAAAACCATCTCCTGTATTATGATCTTTCAAAAAAACTTGCAGGAAAAAACCAAGTATTAGAGCAGGAAAATAAGGAATTAAAAATACTCCTTAATGAAACAGACAAGAAATTCCAAAATGTAAGGTCTGACTTCAGTCAGCGGCTCAGTCATATACACTCACTCCATGAAAAAGAGCTTTCAAAAATTACACAGGAATACATGGAAAAAGAGCTTGAGCTTAATTCAAAGATTGATTCTCTGAAACAGGACCTAGACAGATATTATAATATTATAAAAGAAAATAAGATAAAACAGGACAGATTTATTGTAAATCTAACAGATGTGCTGGAAAATTTTGATTCAGCTAAAAAAGAAAAAAATTAAGGATTAGCTGAAACATCCCTTATTTCAAGCGGTCTTTCTAAATACTGCAGATAATTATATTCCAGTTCTATCTCAAAAACCTTTTCAAATATACTGTCCACACCGGATAGATCAAGAGAGCAGGTTACTGTTCTTGGCTCTCCGCTGTATAAAGTCACATATCCCTTTGATTTATCTGTACTCTCCTGCAATCCTGAACATTCGGGTTTTACCCCATCAATATCTGTCTTAATCTCCACCCAGACCTTGTTCAGCTCAGGATTATTCAATGAATCATCACATTCGGTCCCTCTTTTAAATATTGTGCCGGGAACAGACTTGACATTTTCAATGACAAAAGCCATCTGAATCTTATTCTCCCCCATCGGTGTTTCCTTTAATGAAGTAATATGTACAGGCCCGCCTGAATTCACTGGGGTTTTATCTCCTGTCAAGTCACAGATCTTATCACTTGCAATATTTTCAAGAACCTCTTTTTTTATGCATAGTTTTGTTGATGTGTATGTCCTGTATTTATAACAAAGCTCTGCCCTTATTTTTATTCCTGCATTACCATGCAGGTCATCCACATAATTTAATCCTGCAAATTCAACAACTGTCCTTCCTCCGGGAAGCTCTGTTCCTTCAAAATTCTTTTTTGCACCTGTTAAATCAGAGTCAAGATTTTTTTTAAGGTCATCCTGTGAATTTAAATTAAAGTCTTTTGGATTTATGCCTATGATTTCAATATATGCCTCGTCCTCCTCAATATCATCTTCACCCACATTATCCAGTTGAACTCCTATTCCAAATTCATAGCCGCCATTATCAAAGATATAATCAGGAGGCATACCTTCCACAAATTTCATCTGAAGTCCTTCCTCTCCTCCTATGTAAGGTGTAACAACTTCTGTTTCTGTGTCGCCTTCCTGGCAACTAGAAAACAAAAATAAAAAACAAAATATAATCATCAAAATTTCTTTTTTCATTTTATGTCCTCCTGAGTATGATTTCTAATTAAGATATTTTGATTTTATAAATCTTTTGGAATTGGACCAGGACAAATCAGTTATCCTGTTTCAGAAACAACATGTTTTTTAAGTTATTAATCTATATTTACTATTTTCACAACGGTCTCAATAGAATCTCGGTAACCATAACTTAATTCTATATTAAGGGGGGTAGTGAATGCATTCCTGCCATAATCCCCTTCTCCTGTGCAGATTGTGAATCCTTCACCTTTTTCAAGTTTTATATTTTCAGGTTTACAGTTCAGCTCAGGATATCTTGAAAAACTCACTCTATCAACATTAATCACATCAATGTCTTTAAAGGTCAATTCAGAATGGCAATTAGAAATGCCCATTTCCCTGTTGTTAAACGGTGTTCCTTTGCCCATGTTCTTGACTGTGATTTTGAATATAACTTTTGCTCTGTTATCCCTGCCTGCAGCCATTTCCTGATCAACTCTTGTAATGGCCACAGGAGCGCCCTGTCCCCCGTTCAATGAAACTGAATTGATATTGCAGATATTTTCATTTACAGTGCCTTTTCCTAATGTCGGGTCAATGCATACCATTGGAAATGCTTTTGTTTCATAATCATAGCAAGCTGTAGCCCTTATTGCCTGTACAAATGAATCAATATCCTGTATATTTGAAACATCAATCCTCGCGGCGTTAAATTCAGCTATCTCTGAATAAAGCCCTTCAGGATTATATATTGATTTTCCCTCCAAGTCTGAAATCACCCATTGGGAATTGCCTGAACTGGTTGACTGTAAATCAATGTATCTTGAATCATAGCCGCTTAAATAGATAATCCCTTTAGTGATTGCTGATGCTCCCGTATTCCTGTACTGGATCATTACACTGAGAGGATATGTGTTATAAACAGTGGAAGGGGGAAGCTCAGGCATGAATTCCATTATTAAGCCCGCGGTGCCTTTTCTATATTCCTGGTCTATACCTGAACTTGTGCTTCTATTGTCGGTATTACATGAAATCAAAAATAGCATCAGAACAATGACAGAAAAAAATTTTTTAATCATTTTATTAGATATTAAAAAGAAAGTTTATTAATTTTTTTGTTTTAACTGAACATTCTTTCAATATCCAGCTGAACCTGTTCTGATAAAGTGTATGCATAACTGAATTCCAGATAAAGAGGTGTTTTATAGCTGGGTGTTGACCTGGGTATGCCCTGTTGCAGAGTACATATTATATAATCTTCCTCGTTTTCTAATTTTGCAATATCAGGTTCACACCTGAAATCATTTCTATCATAGCCTGAAAACCTGATGTCTGTAAGCTGCACATTATTATAATCATCCCTGTCCGGGCTCTCTTTAGAGCAAATTGTATTTATTCTTTCATATTCAATCACAGAGCCTCTATCTGTATTTCTAAGGTATATTACAAACTGCGGCTTAACAGAATCACCGTCAGAGAGCATTTTCGGCTCGATCCTTGTCACTGCCACAGGAGCACCCTGTCCCCCGTTCAATGAAACCTGCTCAGCAGAACATGATTTTTCAATAGGCTTTGTATTATATACGTCTGTATCAATACATATGTCAGCATATGCCTTTGTCACATAATTATAGCATACTGTAGCCAAGATTGTAACAGTATGTATCTGGCTTTGTTCATCTAATCTTTTTGACATCAGCTTGAATTCCTTAACCTCAAAATCATCTGTGTTCTGGAATTTTTCTTTGCCGTCAAGATCAAAACTTCCTGAATAAATATAAGGCAGAGACCCTTTCGGCTCAATGATTTCCATGTAGTCTTTTTCAGTTGTAATCTTCAGTATAGAATCACCGGCTGTTATAGGATACGCTCCTTTGTTTGTTAATTTCAGTACCATGTCAAACCGCTCATCCTCAAAAACACTTTCAGGCAGACTCCTATCCAGAATTTCAAGCTCAAGACCTGTTTCACCGGTATATATCTTTTCTTTAGTCGCATTATCATTAACTCCTGTCTGGCATGCAGAAAGGATAAATAAAAGCATGATTAAAACAGATGTGTTTTTCATTTTCATATCTCTTCTTCAGGCTCAATCTCTATATCAAGAACTTCTGTCAAGGAATAATAATAGTTTACTTTTGTCCTGAAATACCTTGTTGTAACAGGGATGTCATCCAGGTCATTATTCAGGTCAACAATAAACCTGCATTTAAAGGACCTGTAAAAATCAATTGCACCTATCTCATCCAGGTTATTATGATGATATTCAGGAGAACTTCCTGAAAAATCGCATGAATCCAGTTCTGTATCAAGCTCCATGCCCTGAGGCACTGTTATTGAAAAATCGTCTATCCTTGAAATGACACCCTCCCATTGGTTTTCTATAGTAATCCCTATATACGGCCTGGCACCGCTTTCATCAACCAGAATAGGCTGTTTTATTGTTTCCATGCCTATTGCAACAGGACCCTCTGTGTATATAGCAACACTGTCTTCAATGACTGGATATTCCTGATAAATGTCCTTGTCTTCTCTTTTTAAGGCTCTGGCTGTCTCCTTGTTCATAAAAAATGTTTTTAACCTCGCAGTTGTCTCAAAGAGAAACTCGGCTTTCATCTGAATTTCATAAAAACCCTCTTCCAGATTAGAGAAATCACAGGTTATGAAAAGGTCTTCTTCAGAATAGATGTCTATATTTGGCCCGGGTTCTATCCTGTCCGCAGATATTTTTTCACCTGCCTCATCTATTGCCACACAGGTAAGTTCAATATTAATCGGGTCATCAGTCTCAAGAGTCTTTGCCCTGAGCTTAGACCATACACTGACTGAATCCCCTGTAAAATAACGCTCCATATCTGTTTCAGTATCTTCAAAATAAACACCAAGCTGCGTAGAATATCCTGACTGTTCCTGGTTTCCTGAATAATAGTCTCCTGTTGCATTTAATATTGACTGCTGGAATGCTGCGTTAAAGGCATTGAACGGGAACATTATCATGTTCTGGACCGCTGTCCACAATGTACCTAGGCCTGCCCTGATTGTTGCACTATCTAAATAAGAGTTATTGCCCTTGGCAACAACAAGCTGACCATCCACAAAAACAAATACATAAAAAATTGCCATCAGTATCCATATGAAAGTAAACCTGGAGTCCTGTGTTTTAATATATCCATACCATGAAATAAATATGGGCCATACGGGAAATATTACCCTGCTGAATACGCTTGGATCCAAGTTCAGGATTGCTTCCAGGATGCCATATCCTACAAAATCAAGGCTTATCAAAATAAATACAAGCCAGATTAAGCTTACCTTATCTTTTTCCTCTGTAGCATAAAAAACAAAAAAGAATAATAAAGCCATTATAAGGTGCAGAAGCGCACCAAAATTGATTCCGACACAGCATATCAGGGTAATCAGCCAGACTAAGCAGAGGATCGCGACCCATTCTTTCTTATTTCTTAGGAATACCGGACTGAAAAAAAATCCAGCCACAGCAAGCACTATTCCCATGCCCCTTATTATTTTTATCCATAATCCTGCTATGACAAATATATTAAAATTAATGCCGTTAAATCTGAACACAGTAATATCAAGGTACCATACAAGCAGAGAAATCAGCCAGATAAAAAATATAGGCAAAAAAGGATTTTCATTAAATTTATCTTTAATTTTTCCCATTTCAATATTATTCTTAGAAATCCTCACTATTTAAATCTTACTCTGCATAAATTACTTTAAGTTCAACTACTTCAAGCTTTTCTTTTTTCGGCCTGATCTCAATGGCATTATTGCCTTCCCTGGCATACTGGTTCAGCCTTTTTGTATATACAATGTCATCTGTCTCGATTTCTGTTATAAACCCGTTCAGCCATATCTCTCCTTTTTTATAATCAACTGCATTGCTGAATACAAGGGTTATATTCAGGTCAGCTGAATCATCATCCAGGTTTTCAAGCATATTATTTTCTAGTTTAAAATAATATGTCGGGTAAATAGGCTCTTCCAGCTCAAGTTTTAATTTGACTGAATACAGCAGATAATTGCCGTTTTCAGATGTGAACCTCAGTGTATTCTCACCTTCAAGTATCCTATCCCTTGATATAGGGGGGATCTCCATCCTCTGGCCGCAGTCAGGAATTCCTGAATAGATTTCCCTGTTGTTCAGGAATATCTCTATAGGGCCAACTTCATTCAAATTGCAGTCTGCTATAAAGCTAAGTTCAGCCCCTTCCTCAAGAAGGTCTTTCTCCTGGTTGGATACTAAAAAAGACTGCCTGTTTTCCTGCCCGCTGACATCAGTAAGATCTGCTGTTATCTTGATATTCTCAAGAATATATTCATTTGCCTGCCAGAAATTCATGCCCGGGCCTGAAACCTGGAACTCGATTGTATTTTCCTTCTGCAGGTATTCTTTCGGCAGCCGCAACGGCTCAGGGTTCTCTCGTGTAATCTCTTTATTTAATATTATGTTCCCGTTCAAAATTACTTTCAGTATTCCTGTATGTTTTTTTGCATTGAATGAAAGCATGAAATTAGCTATGTTTTCCATGTCCTTGACATTAAAGCTTATATTCCTGAACTCGTAGTTGAACAGAGACTTTTTTATATATACTGAATCAAAATCCACCAATATGACCGCATCTGTCTTTGTAAACAGATTAAAAGAAGGGATTGAAAATTCAATTTCATCTTTTGCAAGATAATCCAGTGTACCTGGCTCTTTTGTCAGTAAGATAGTTATGTTATCCTTTACACCGCTTGTTCCTCCGGAAGATGTATTTTCATCAAGCAACTCTGCCCTTTCCGCTGGAGGCAACATCAGGATATAGAGAATTATTGCAAAACCTATTACAAGCACGAGCAAGGCTGCCTGGTTCGCAGGACCGGCACCCACTTGTCCTCTTTTATTCTTTTTCATTCTCTTTAAAAACAGTTAATTATATATATAAATCTTTTTCTTTTTTTTTTATGAAAATACTTTTCCAGAATTTTAAAAAAAACAAGGTAAAACTAAAGATAGAATCACTGGATGATCTGTGGAGCCTGAGCTATATAATTGAAAAAGGGGACATCATTAAAGCAACAACCCTGAGAAAGATAAAACTAGGGAAAGACACTGAAAGGGACTCTAAAATCATTAAAAAACCTGTTTTTTTGTCAATAAGGACAGAGAAGATCGAATTCCATAAATACTCCAATGTACTGAGAGTCAATGGCTTGATTACAGATGGTCCTGAAGATATTGCAAGAGGCAGTTTCCATACAATTAATTTAGAAGAGAATTCTGTCTTTGAGCTCACAAAAGAACAATTCCATAACTACCAGATTGAAAAATTAAAAGAAGCTACGCAGGAAATCCCCAGCAAAGTCCTGATATGTGTGCATGACAGGGAAGAAGCCATATTTGCCCTTTTAAAGAAATACGGTTACTCTGTCCTGAGCTCTGTTAAAGGGACTGTGAGCAAAAAATCTGAAGATAATATCAAAACAGAGGATTTTTATGCCAGTATCATAAAAATGATCAAAGACTATGACAAGAGATATGGGGTTGACAATATAATTGTCGCCTCGCCAAGCTTCTGGAAAGAATACCTGATGAAAAAGATTTCAGATGATTCTTTAAAAAAAAAGATTGTTTTGGCTAGTTGCTCAACTACCGGTGAAACAGGAATAAACGAGGTCATAAAAAGGCAGGAAGTCCAGGAAGTGCTTAAGAGACAGAAGTTCTCCAAAGAGATAAAACTGGTTGAAAAACTGCTTGAAGAGATCTCAAAAGACAATCTTGCATCTTATGGGATTGAGCATGTCAGAGAGGCAGTCAGTGCAGGAGCTGTATCCGAACTGCTCATAACAGATGAGTTCATCCACAAGAAAAGACAGGAAGATGATTTTGAAGATATTGATAGTTTAATGAAACAGGCAGAAAAAGCAAATGGCTCGGTGCATATAATAACATCCGAACATGAAGGAGGAAATAAGCTGGATGGCCTCGGAGGGATTGCTGCTTTGCTAAGGTATAAGCTAAACTACTGAAAAAATGCATTTATTTTTTCTTGTAAATTTTGTATTAATTTTGGATCATTGAAAAAATATATATCATGTATGTTTAAGCAGACAACCTTTTTTTTGTATTTGGGAAATCTTTTTTCGATGAAGTTCTGGTGCCACGGCTCCATCACAAAGACATGGTCAGCCCATTCAAGGATTTTCTTTGTAACCTGGTTTTCTGCATATTCGCTCACTCCTGCGGATTTTACAGAGAATCTTTTATCTTTTTTAAACAGGGCTTCTGCTGTTTTTGACCTCTGGATGTTTGCAATGCATACAAAAAGGAGATTTTTATTCATATAGAGATATATAGTTCCTGTTTTAATAAATTTTATTATATACTCGTAAAATTTATAAACAACGCGTGTTTGATAAAAAATATGTGGATACTCATATCAATTGCAGTTTTGCTCGTTCTGCTGCTTGTTGTCTTCCTGGCAGTTAAAAGGGGAAAAAAACACAGGCCTGATTACTATGCTTTTTTTATAATGGGAATCTGCTGGCTCCCTCTGGGTATTCCGCTTAATAATTATGCCCTCTCTGTAATGGGCCTGGTGTTCATGATAATCGGTCTTGTGAACAAGGACAAATGGAAGACAAACCACAGGTCATGGGATAAGCTTGATAAACAGGAAAAAAGATTAAGATCAATTATCTTAGTCATATTAGGCTTGTTGGTTGTTGCCGGCTTTGTTGTGTTTTTCCTTTTTGAGAAAGGGATACTCCCCCTATAATTTATTCTCAATAAAACTATTTTAAAAAGAAAGATTTAATAATAAAAACAGATTAATATGTATTATGACTGAAGCAATAGACGCAAAAAGAATTGCTGATAATTTAGAGGCAATTCGTGGAGATCTTAACTATATAAAAAAACACATGGTAGAAGCAGACAGCATAATGACAGAAGAGGATTATGAAGACTTAAAAGAATACAGAAAAGAAAAAAAATCCGGAAAACTGATTGCCCATGAAAAAGTAAAAAAAGAAATTGGTTTATGATGTTCTCTATAAAGTATTCAAGCAAAGCCATTAAATTTCTAAAAAAATTAAATAAAGATTTAGTTGTGAGAATTATAACTAAAATTGAATTATTAAAAGAAAACCCTGTAATGCATGACACTAAATCCATTGAAGGATTTAAAGAAAAATTATACAGGATCAGAGTAGGAGATTATAGAATCCTTTATGAAATTAACTATCAAAATAACTCAGTTGGAATTATTAAGATTGACAAACGCAGCAGGATTTATTAACAAATTTTTTATACCTGCTGTAATTCAATTTATTTATGAAAAAATTGTTCTTTGCTTTTGTGTTGCTGTTAATTGTAATCTCAGGTTGTAAAAATAATATTACCGGCAGCGAGGATATCACAGAAAAAGAATGCACTGACGAATGCACAGGAGATTCATGCTCCGGCATGGAATATATCAAATGTGAGGAAAATGAAGAAGGCTGCAGAGAGCAGGTCAATCTCGGCAGGACTATAGGAAAATGCAGTGTCGGTTGCATTAATGATGGGGACTGCGATGATGAGAAATGCATCTCTAACAAGTGCCAGTGCCTTGTTCCCAAAAAAGAGATGCCCTACAACCTTTCAGATGGCGTGAAGTCTGTTGAGATGTATTTTGAAGAAGGCGCTCCGCCTGAATGGATTTTTGATGAGGGAAGGTTTGAATTTGACATTGTCTTCAATGTAGTTAACCTTGGCCAAGGGGTGGTAAAGCCGGGCTATGTTGAGTTTGCAAACCTTCATCCAGAGGATTTTGACACAGGCAGTTTCAAGAAATACCTGAAGTATAATCTTAATCCAGGCTCGTTGGGCCAGATAAAGTTTGAAGAACTTACTTATCTGGTGGATGAGCACGGCACTTCAGACATGAAGATAGATGCTGATTTCTGCTATCAGTACAATACAGTTGCAGCATCAAATATATGCATTGATAAGCATGAATGCGCAAGGTGCACTATCAATGAAAAAAAACAGGTCTTTAATTCAGACTCTCCTGTACATATAACCTCTGTTTCTGAGCAGGAAATCAGCAATGTGTTTTATTTATTCCTGAAGATAGAGAACCTCGGCTCAGGACTTGTCTTTAAAAAACAGGAAGACTGCGATTACACTGAAATCAATAACAGTGATACAAACTTAGTGTGGTTTGACATACATACTGACTTATCAATTAATTTTGAATGTTCTGCTAAAGAAGATAAATTCATACCTCCTGGTTATATTGAGCTTGATGAATCAGGCATTGCTTTGATAAACTGCAGCCTTGACACAAGCAAAGCGGATAATGTCTTAGAGGAATGGCTTGTATTCCTCCTTGAATTTAATTACCTTGATAAAACAGAGACAGAGACAGAAGTAAGGACAAGCAGATGATTCTTTAATATTTTGGGAAAGATTGTAAGAAAGATGAATAAAGATAAATAACCACAGACGATTACAGAATTAAAAAAGCGTAGTCACTTAATCCTTTCTATGAGGTTTTTACACAACACTTATTAAGCTGAGAGTATTTCTATATCATAAGGAACCAGTTGCAGATGATTTCTTGGATGAAATGATATTGTAGAAGGATTTTGTTTTCTATCATATAACAGGAGTTGTAGGAAAATGGATGAAACACTAATTGTAAAAAGAAATGAAATCAGGAAGAGACTAATCCCTATGGAATGGGATAAAAAGCTAAAGCAGATAAACTCTGCAAAAGACCAGCGCAGGAAAGAATACAGGCTGGAACTGGAAAAAATAGAAAAAGAGATTGCAGGAGGCCAAGATGGAGAAAGTATATAAACAGATCGCGGAATGCCAGATGTGCAGAACAAGGTTTGTAGTTGAAAACAACAAAAAGAACTATAGGTCAATCACATACTGTGCTGATTGCTACAATAAATATTTCAATAAATAATGATTAAACATTAATATATTCTATTTCAGTATCTTCATTGATTTTTTTCTGAAGTGGATTTATTCTTTTTTTAATGATTGAAAGATATTTTCTTTCTTTTTCAATGCCAATGGAATTTCTTCCCATGTTCTTGGCAACAGCAGAAGTCGTTCCTGATCCTAAAAAAGGATCCAGTATTGTATCGCCTTTATTTGTACAAGCAAGAATTATTCTTCTGATTAATTCTTCTGGCTTTTGCGTTGGATGATGTCCTGCCCATTTTTCTTTTTTAGTTGTTAAAGGGATCTTCCAGACATTTCTTGTTTGCTTTCCTTTAGGATTAAGATCATCTGAGATTTTATTTTTAGTATCTTCATAATTAAATATCCATTTTTTTCCTTCTCCGTTTTTAGAAGCCCATATTAAATGCTCTGTACTTTCTGTAAAAAACCTGCATGTAATATTAGGCTGTGCATTTGGCTTAAACCACACAATAGAATTATTAATTTTTAAATCCATTATGTGCTGAATTATAAAACCTAATTGATAGATATTATGAAAAGATCCCATTACCCAAAGACTTCCTCCGTGTTTTAAAACTCTAACACATTCATTAATCCATTCTTTGTTAAATTTAAAAAATCCATCTTTAGAAAAAAGATCCCACTCTTCCTCCAAAGTAACATGCTTGGAATAAGCCCATCCAAGACCTTTCTTTTTAGCCAGACCGTAGGGTGGATCGGCGATGATTAAATCTATTGATTCTGAGGGGATTTTATTTAAGATATATAAACAATCACCATAAAAAATCTTATGCTTTGATTTGACCCAACCACACATTACCAAACACGATCATATCGGTCGGATCATTGATCTTTATAAATGTGTGTTACATCGAATGGTAACGAAGAAAAAATTAAGAGTCAGGTTATAGTAGAATAAGTTCCTCTTGAATCAAATCTCAATATTCCATTATCTCTTAATATCTGCAACTGTTGTCTAATCTTTGCTTCAACATTTTTATTATGTGGATGTAATTCCTGTAAATATTTTTTTGAAAATTTATAGAATTCTTGTAAGGTAAACTTCTCTTTATCTTGTTGTTGTACACATTTAAGAACATCCGATGTCCAACCCCTCGTTGAAGGGTCTTTTTTTCCTAAAAAACTCATCTTTTTCCATGTATTATAAACATTAGATTTGTCAATTATTTCCCCTTTGTTAATAATATAAATTTTTCCTTCTTTTGGGATTCTCTCAATCAGCAGATTACATCCTGTCCAACCCGCTCTCCTTGCTGTTTTAGATAAAGGATTTCTTTTAATTATAATTGATTCATTTATGAAAAATTTTGGTATGAAATACAAGTTTTTTACTTTCCAGTCTTCTTTTGAATAATGTAAAAGGAAAAAATTAGGTGTAAGATTATTTTTAACAAAACTAAGCATAGTATGATATTCTCCATCATTCAAGATTTTTCCGAAAGTTTTACTTGAGCTTTTTCCTTGAAATTCATTCTTACATGAATCGCATAAAAAATCAGCAACTTTCTGATTATTTGGATACTTACTTATTTTTTCATTTAAACAACAAGGGCAGTACATTTCAGAAGAAAACCAGCTCTCTGTAAGTACCCTTGCTATTTGTGAATTACTTTTATAATTTCTAAAAACATTTTTTTGATATAAGGATAAATTTAACATAATTTAATAATTAGAAGATCAAATATAAATGCGTTTCGGTAATTATTCCGTTATGGTAAATGTCATTAAAAGAATGAGGATAAATCCTCCAGCAGATAAATTCACAATTAAGTGGAATGAAAAAAAACAAGAAATATTTTTAGAACAAAAAAGCCTTGAACAATTTTAGTATACTTATTTATTAATCTTTTTTTCAACTTTAATGAACTCAATAGTCTTAATTTACGCAAACAAACAACTTATCAATGAACTGATTGAAATTCTTAATATTGAAAGAATGCATACTGGTGCTGAGCTGAATTTTGTTAAATTTATTTAAAAAAAAGCACTGGACATTCCCACACAACCTATATAAACCTTATCTCCTCACAACCTCTTACATGATGAAAAAGTTAACTAAAAACAATTATAGAGACCTGATTGAAAATATAAGTATTATTTTAAAACAAGGAAGAAGACAAGCTTATAGAGCTGTAAATTGGATTTTAGTGCAAACCTATTGGAAAATTGGCAAGAGAATAGTTGAATATGAACAAGAGGGAAAAGAAAAAGCAGAGTATGGTTCTGAATTGCTGGCAAAGCTCTCTAAAGATCTTAAAATCAAATTTGGGAAAGGATTTAGCAAAAGTAATGTGTACTCAATGAGAAATTTGTATATAAAATATGAGAATTTCCAGACACTGTCTGGAAAATTAAGCTGGAGTCACTATGTTGAATTGTTAAGTCTTGATGATAATTTACAGAGATCTTTTTATGAGAAGCAGTGCATTGAAGAAAAATGGTCTGTCAGGGAATTAAAGAGACAAATTAATTCAGCATTATTTTTTAGGGTTGCTTTAAGCAAGGATAAAAAAGAGGTGTTAGAATTATCAAAAAAAGGATTAACCATAGAAAAAGCAAAAGATGTCATTAAAGATCCATACATCCTAGAATTTCTTAAAATCCCAGAAGAATACAAATATTCAGAAAAAGAATTAGAACAAAAAATAATTGACAATTTACAGATGTTTTTATTGGAATTAGGCAAGGGATTCACCTTTGTTTCCAGGCAGTTTCGCATGACTCTTGGAAATAAGCATTTTTATGTTGATTTAGTGTTTTACCACAGGATTTTGAAATGCTTTGTTCTTATTGACTTAAAGATTGGAAAAGTAAACCATTTAGACATCGGACAAATGAATATGTATCTGAATTATTTTAAAGCAGAAGAAAATACAGAACAAGACAAAGATCCCATAGGGATAATTCTTTCAGCTGAAAAAGACCATATTGAAGTAAAATATGCACTAGGAGGAATCTCAAATAAGTTATTTGTTTCCAAATACAAACTATATTTACCAGATAAAAAAGAATTAGAAATAAAACTAGCTGATTTATTAGAATAAAAATGTTAAAAGTCTTTAAAATAAAATATACTTGGTATGAAGGTGAAGAATGGACCACTTATTTAACAAAAGATGTAGAAACAAATGTATTTGAAAAAGACCTTAAACAATCATACAAAAAAGCAAAAATAATTGCAAAAGAACTTGAAGAAAAAGGTAAGGGAGTAGATTGTCGTCCAGAATATTATGAACACGCAATTAATTTATTAAAAAAACAAGGATATAAAGAAATTGATGTGGAAGTAAATGAAACTTATCCGACATATTATATTAATGATCATTATGTAGAACTTGAATATTTTTTTAGAAAAAGACGAAAGATTGTTGAAATAAAACAAAAAAAATCAACAAACATAAAATTGTCATAAACTAAAAACAAACAATCATTCCTTTATCTGCAGCCTTCCGCCGCTGAACTCTGTGATGAAATCATGGACGTCTATTGCAACGCCTAAAGCAAAACCGAAAACAAGGAAGGGATAACTGATTTTAAGCCATGTTAACAATATTGAGATAAGCACTGTAGCGGCGCATATCTCCATGAGATCATGAAGAGCAAAAGCAAACCTCAGAACACCATGCCTTTTCCTGAAGATGTATGCAATATTAAGGTCTTTTTTAGAGATTATCTGCCCTGGCCCGAATTCTGTAATGAAATCATAGACATCCATTAATGCGCCTATACCCAGACCAACAAATATAGCGGTTCTGCCAAATCCAAATGCATTGAGAAGTACAGGTATCAGTATTGTGAAGATTACCAGCCTGAAAAAATCATCAATCACAAACAGCAGCTTAAATATTCCAACGCCTCTTCTGAAAAAATTATATATCATGTTAATTTGTTTAGTCGAAGAAATTAATTAATAAAGTTTTTGTTAAATAGAGTTTCTCCCAAAAAATATATAAACTCTTCCTACAATAATCTAAGCTATGAAAACAAAAAACATCTTTTTTGCAACGATTGCTGTGTTTGTGTTAATAGCAGTCTCTTTTTTCCTTGAGATGAAAGAAAAATTCCCTTTTCTTGCCGGTTTAGGCATTATATTCACTATCTTGGGCATTATTCTCATAATCAAAGCCATAAAACTAAAAAACAAGCCTGCAAAAAGGTTTCTTCTGCTTACAGGTATTGCTGCTGCAGGAATACTGCCCGGAACCATATTACACAATCTGGTCTATGCCTTATTCATACTTTTGTTTGGTGAAGGATTCTGGCAGGGAGGCGATGAGCCTGTTTTCTTTATCTTTGCACTGGTTGTCTGCCCAATCCTGTTTATCATAGGATCAACAGGCACTTTGGTTAATCTTAAGAAGATAAAGTGAACCACCTAATCTTTCTTTTTAATCAGCTCTCTCTGCCATTTTCTCAGTGAATTAAATGTTTTTGTAAGTATGATTTCTTTTATCTGGTCTTTGCTCATTATCAAGTAAGGCTCTATCCTGTATTTTACAGCTATTTTTTTCCTTTTTTCCATAAGCTCATCAAATTCATGGCTTTGTTCTTCTGTAAATTTTTTAATTGTTTTTTTAGGCATCCCTATCTTTTCATCTTTTGCAGCCATTATCTCATGCGCAATTAATCCTGCCTTTTGCCTTACAACAGGGTGTACGCCTTTCATTTTCCTTATCTGATTATATGCGGGCTTTTGCACAGACATCTCAATCATTTTTTTAGTGCTGATGATAAAATGATCTGGTCTCCTAACCCTCCTGGCAAACCTTTCCCTCAGTGCATAGAGCTTTTTCAGGACTGCCCTTTGATTATCTGTCAGCTCTTTTAATCCTTTTATATCCCAAAAGCCCGTCCGGGACAAAGAAAGATGCTGGCTCTCAATGTGCCTGCATTCCTGCATAACCCAGCCTAATCTATTGCATGCTTTAAGCTCTTTTTTCAGTATCATACTTAGCTCAACAAGATACTTGCTGTCCTTTGCTGCATATTCAAGCATATCGTGCCTAATGGGCCGTCTTGTCCAGTCTGCCCTTTGAAAACGCTCTTTTTTTTCAATACCGAAATATTTCTCAAGAAGATTGCCCAATCCGAATTTCTCAAATCCGAGAAACTGTGCTACTATCTGTGTATCAAATATGTTTTTCGGCTGGATTTTATACTGCTCAGACAACACCCTCAAATCAAAATCACATCCGTGAAATATTTTCTCAACAGAACTATCCTTAAGTATATCCAGGACTTCAGGGATCTCACCCAGCCTAAGGCAGTCAACAACCCAGTTCTTTTTTTGGGAAGAAATCTGTATCAGAGATATATAAGTGCCATAGTGATGAAAATTGTTTTCGCATTCAATATCTATGCCCAAGACCCTGTTCTTTTTCCAGTCATCATATGCCCTCTTCACTCCTTCCTTATTCTGGATATATATAAAATAACAGACCATATTATAGGTTAGTCTGGATTCATTTTAATAATTTAGGGTAATTTACAGAAAAAGTCTATAAATTACCAGAAAAAAAGATTACAATGCTTTTAATCCTGTCTGATATGCTATTGCAACAGGCAGCTGCACACCTTTATATTCAAAAACCCCGGGAAGAATCTCTGTTTCAATCCGTTGTTTTAGTGCAGGGCCTAATTCAATACTAGACTGTATGTTTGCAGCTATTGCCGGCTTCCCTTCTTTTAAACCAATGCCATGACCGAGTGTGCAATTCAATGCAGTAATCGCTTGTCCATATTCTTCAAAAAAAGGCTTGTGTGCCTCGCCGGCAAGTTTCGTGTGGTAATGATGATTAACAAAATCTGTTAATTCCTGCGGAGAAAAAGGCTTCGCGAGATAACCTGTTATCTGTGATGTGTCTCCTTTTTCTTTTGTTTGATACCTGTCATAAGCTGTTATAATAAGGACAGGATACTCTACTCTGTCAGGCCTGAATTCCCTGATTTTACATGTAGCTTCTAATCCGGACATTCCGGGCAGTTTAACATCCATGAGATGACCATATCAATAGATTCCTCTTTCCTGCATATATCAACAGCTTCATCCCCTCGGGTTGCTGTAATAACTTCATATCCAGAAGGAGCAAGCATTACCCTGTACATTTCAAATATATCTTGCTCGTCATCAACTACCAATATTTTCGGCATTTCACATCATGGGTCAGACATCTTATGTGTAAAATAATTCTAGCTGAGAACCTATCCACCAGTCAATAGACATGGTGGCATTACGGTTCTCATAATTGATTTAATATGCTGTCAGCATCTTCTGATGTGTACTGCTGTATTTCTGTTTGTCAAGGTATCTCTGGTAGAAATCCATGTTATTTATGCTTCTAATATCATATGCTGGACTCCATAATCCACTTTTCCAAAAAAAGCCACCTTTCCAACTAAAATTTTTTAACCAAGGTATTAAGCAGAACAGATGCTTTGCTACAAAGCCTTTCAATTTCTTTGCTAACTCTACCTTTCCATATAATCCCATGTCCAATATAATATGGACATGGTCAGAATCAAATGCTAATTTCTCGCATCTGATTTTGTAAAATGTAAAAGCTTCATGAAATAATGCATCTGTTAATTCACGAACTGCTCTAATATCAAATATCTTATGGCAGTATTTTACCTTGAAACTTGCCATAACCCATATCTCTCCAACTGCAGAGCTATATCTAGTAGGATTGTATTTCATTTATAATCATCTCACGAAAAATTTATAGCTAACGCTAGAATTATTATTACCTGAAGCTGATCATTCGCTACTCGACAGATTGTCTCTGAGGCTTAACACTTTACGTAAAGTGCCCAAAGCCTGATTATGCTTTGGTCAGCTTCATTTTATTCTTAAGAATTAGTTATATTTCTTTTTTGCCACTGGTGTGCTCCGCTTACGCTACGCAACACCAGATGGTAAATGCAGTATTTAAATCTATTCCAAAACAACAAAGACAATTTAGGGAAATTAATTTATTTTTTAATTTTAGTAATTAAGGGAGAACTCATGTTGCCCCTAACGTGAAAAAATGATGTCCCTCAATGGCTCCCTGCGCTTGTTTAATTACAAGGGACGCTTTGGGGAACTTCTGCTTTAAGATTCAGGAGCAACCAGCACTTCTCACTAAGCCTGAATTAAAATTGAATTTAAAAAGAATTTATCTCAAATTTTAACAAAGATTTAAATACAAGCTCATTATTCTTGAATTGTTATTTAGAGGTATTTAAAATGGAAGGAACAGTTAAATGGTTCAACTTAAAGAAAGGTTACGGCTTTATTGAAGGTGAAGACGGCAAAGATTATTTTGTCCATCATTCCGCTATAAAAGAAGGCAATTCTATTGAACAAGGCCAGAAAGTAACCTTTACCCCTGAACAGGGTGAAAGAGGACCTATAGCAAAGGACGTGCAGTAATTTTTTTCTATGTAAAATAAGATTCAGGAGTAGCGCAAGCTCTATTTTTTATTTAATAATTTTTTTATTTCTTTTACTTCTTCAATCAGTTCCTGCATCTGGTTGTTTACCCTTGACTGTTTCCAGTTCAAATACATCATAAATACCTGAAATGCAAATGCCACAACATAAGATATCATCAGCAGGACAAAAGAATTGCCTAGAAAATCAGGTGTAAGTTCCATATTTACTAATTATAAAAAGGGGACTTAATAAATTTATCTGTTGTTTCTCCAGCTCCAATATCTCTCACCGATAATTACGTGATCCAGTACAGATATGCCAAGCAATTTACCGGCTTCAATAATCTTATCAGTAATAACAAGGTCTTCCTGGCTTGGCTTCGGGTCTCCTGACGGGTGGTTATGCACCAGTATTATTTTAGATGCGGAATTTCTTATTGCTGGCTTGAACACTTCTCTCGGGTGGATCAATGCACTGTCCAATATGCCTATAGAAACAACCTCTTCTGCTATTACTCTGCTCTTTGTATCCAGCAATAAAACAATGAATTTTTCCTGTTTTTCGTCCTTTAATTTAGGATAATACCTCCCAAAAACATCATCTGCGCTGTTTATATAGGTCTTATCCTGTGTTTTTGCCCTCTTAAGAAACTCGAATAAAGCCTTGATCTGCATTGCCTTTGCCGGGCCTATTCCTTTAACTTCCTGCAATTCTGTCAAAGAGAGTCCAGATAATTTTTGTATGGAATATTTTGAAAGCAATCTATTGCACATCTCAACTGCATTCTCTGCTTTTGTGCCTTTCTGCAGTATTACAGCAAGCAACTCCGAATCGCTCAGTGCAGAAGCCCCTTTTTTCACGAACCGCTGCCTTGGCCTGTTCTGCAAAGGGATGTCTTTTATCCTCATATTAAATAAAACCGCAAACCTGATTTAAAAACCTTGCCTTTAAAAGAGGATAAGTTTCTCTTTATCCGGATAAACACCAAAAGATTTTAATATGTTAAATGTATAACTCATAATATGAAAAGGATATCAGGAATAATAGTGAAGAACATATTAGGAATTATACTCTTCCTGTTTGTTCTGTTTCTGATAAGTTTCATGACAGACCAGGTTAACATAGAAATATTAAGCGATGTTGTGGGTTTCCTGAATAAAAATGCCCTGTTGCTGATTATACTGACTCTTCTGTTTATGACTTCTGAAATATTTAATGTATTTAAGTTTCCGCTTAATCTTCCCTGGCCTATATTCAATGCTTTCGGCAGTTTATATTTAACAAGATTTATATTCAATATATTTGACCTTGTCAATATTCTGACAAATGTCAGCCTGTCTTGGCTTTTTGAGATAATCAAGGTTCCTCTTTACCCCATCATATTCCTTACAGTCCTCATCTGCGGTTATTTGAATCTTTTTTCTGTATTATTTAAGCCGAAAGAAGAAAACCAACAAAAGACAATACCTCAAAAAAAAAACAAGGCAATAACATGGGAAGAGCTGGGCAACGAATTCAGGCAGACTCTGGCTGAGATGCTGACTTCAATAAGGAACTCAATAAAAAAATAAACAGAATCTTCTTCTTTAAAAAATGACCCTACTAAAACTAGATGAAAAACCGTAACATATTAATAGTAGTACTATATATTGTATTTCTATAAAAGGGGTGAACAAATACCTTTTATAATTAGATTGAATTATAAAGGAGGCTAAAAAATGATAGTTAAAGATGAGTTTCTAAGCAAATTAAGAAGATACTTTAATCTGAATCTATATGAAGTTAAAATATGGACAGCACTTCTTTCAAGGGGCGTATCAACAGCAGGAGAATTATCAGATATAGCTAATGTTCCCAGAAGCAGAAGTTATGATGTTCTTGAATCACTGGAAAAAAAGGGCTTTGTTGTAATGAAGCTCGGCAAACC
>JAFGRO010000052.1 GCA_016935095.1 Candidatus Woesearchaeota archaeon | reverse complement strand
TGCTTTTATTCGATCATCTCCTGCCAAAGAACAAACATATTTTAATTGTCTCTGAGCATCTTCCCTTCTTGCCTGTAATTTTTCTAATTCGAGTGATTGGAGATGAGATGTTTCTTCGGGAATAATGTTGTCTATTGTAGCTAACATACCTTTTTTTCTTTCAACTAGTACTTCATCTACTAATTGTTCCAAGTCAATAGTTATGGATTGTCCTGTAATATCTGCTGCACTATTTCCTATAATACAACTGCTCATATATATCCTTTTTAATTTTTCCCCTTCTTATATACTCTACCTATATAATCTATATAGTTATGCAAAAAATTTATATAGTTACAGCAATTCTTTAAAGAGTATGCACACAAGAAAGCTGCAATTGATTGCAGGCACGACCTATACTGTTTCTCTGCCGAAAGAATGGATTAAAAAAAACAGACTCACAAAAAACAATGAAATACTTATCGCTGAAAAAAGTGACGGCTCTTTGATAGTAAATCCATTTATGATAAGATCAGGAAAAACAGGAGATACTTTTAATCTCAATATAGATGATTACAGGGAAGATATCGGCCAGATCCTGTTTTCATTGTTTTATCTCGGATATGAAAATATAAACATAATTTCAAAATCAAAAATTCCGCATAATATTAAATCAATTATAAAATCAGTGCAGAGAAATATGGCCGGGACAGAGATTATATATGAAGACCCGTTTATGATAAAATTTAAGGTTCTTCTGGATAAATCCAAAATAGACATAAACCAATTGTATTACAGGATTTCTCTTTTAATAAATTCATCAATAGAAAATCTTTTAAACAATTTGACTATGAATGAAATAAACAGGAATGAAGAGGATATAGACCGGCTTTATCATTTGATTGCAAAAATAATCCAGTTATCACATTTAAGCCCGGATATTCTCCTTTCCTCTAAAATAAATAATATTTATTTCCTTAGCTCCTATCTGTTAATAGCTAAAAAACTGGAAAATATAGGGGATTCTCTTCATGATTTGGCGCTTTATGTGCATGAGAACAGCAATAAAATAAAATCCATAAATGAAGCTCTTTTGTTTATTAAAAAGAATATCTCAAGAGGAATAAGGTTTTTCATGAGCAAAGAATCCAGTGTTTTTATTAAAACCAATAAGCATATTATAAAAAACATGGAAAAGAAGATAGAACAACTTAATGACCTGAACTTAATCAAGCATTTAGATGATGCATTACGCTATTTAGTTGATGTTGAAGATGAATTGACTAATATTTCATTTTACAAAAGACTGATTAAGGCAAATTTGATTTGAAAATGGATCCCGCAACTTTATTATTTTTAATCTTAGCATTTGTTTTCTTTTTATATATAGGATACAGGCTTGGGATAAAAAAGGCTAAAGTTGAAGTAAGCAAACAATGGGAAGGTCTTATTCCAAAAATCAGAGAGGATGCTGTAAAAAAATCAAGAGCTGTTCTCACTGGTAAGTTTTCAGAGCAATTGGCTCCTTATCTGCCTGATTTTTCATACAGCCCGACTGAAGTAAGGTTCATAGGAAAGCCGATAGATTTTATTGTCTTTAAGGGAATGGATGAAAAAGAGCCAGAAGAAATTGTCTTTGTTGAGGTAAAAAGCAGGGATTCTAAATTAAGCACACCTGAAAGGAAATTGAGAGACGTGATAAAACAGAAGAAAGTAAGGTGGGAGGAATATAGGGTTAAGAAATAGATTTTAAATATTTCTTAAAAATTTTTAATATTATTTAATCAGGCTTGGTGAGGCGTGCTGGTTGCTCCTGAATCTTAAACAGGATGTTCCCCAAGCGCCCCTTGTAAATATATATTCTAAGGGAGCTATTGAGGGACTTCATCTAACACATAAAGGGCAACAAGCGCTTTTTCTCATTTATTAAAATAAATATAAAAAAAGAAGGAATAGTCCTAAGAATGATTTAAATCAGCTCATCTCGACAGCAATCTTCGCTGCCAGGCTGACTGTTAAGTCATTTATGTCTTTCTTCGGGTTGACTTCAACAATATCCGCTAGCTTAATGTTCTTTAATAATTTAATTCTTTGCAATAGATACACCAGCTCTCTTGAAGTAAATCCCCCCGGTTCAGTATATCCTGTGCCGGGAGCGAATGCAGGGTCAACAACATCTATATCTATAGAAATATAAAGGGCATCAAATCTCCTTGCTACAGACATTATTGCATCACTTACCTCTAAGCAGCCGTCGCATGAGAATTCTTTCATCGGATATATCTTCAGCTTATTTTTCTTTATGAACTCCAGCTCATTGGAATGCATGTTCCTTGTCCCGATTAAGATTACATTCTCTTTTTTCAGATGAGTCTCTTCAAGCAGTACCCTTAAATAATCTTCATGTGTCGGCGGGCTGAAATTATTCTCGCAGTCAGGATGGGCATCAAAAACAATTAATCCCGGGTTTTTGTAGTTCCTGGAAAAAGCCTTGAATGCAGCATATGTGAGGGAATGGTCACCTCCGATAATAAGGGCAGGCCTGTCCAGGGAAAAAATCTTTTTATAAATTGATTTGTTAGTCTCTTCAATATTTTCATTATTTACTTTAACTTCTTCAATATCAAAAATCGGCAACAGATTTGATTCACTTAAATAATAATCCTTTAATTTTTTTACAATTAAATCAGGAGCAAGCTCAATCCCATGTTTTTTTTTCAGGGCTCCTGAATTTGAAGGTATCTTTATTATCAGCATTAAAAACCCCTCTTTATTATCTGTTTGACCAATATAAAAATAATCATTATCAATATTAAATTAAGTAATACAACGGAAATAAGTCTCCTGTTCTGCAGATAAATTTGGTTTGTTTTTTTAATTAAGTCTGTTTTTGTTATATAGCCTGTGATAATGTTTTTTTCAATAACAGGCAATTTGCTTATCTTATATTCTTCCATTATTTTGCTGGCCTCGCCTATGGATGTTTTTGGCGAGATTGTTTTTAATTTTTTTGACATGATTTCTTTTAATTTTATTTTTTTCGGGTTTTTTTCTTTTGCAAAGACATTTCTTATTATATCGCCTTCGCTTATAATCCCGACAGGCTTTGATTTTTCATCCACTATAATCAGCCCGGCAATAGAGAATTTAGCCATCAGTTTTACAGCTTTAAATACAGGCTCTTCTTCATTGATGCTGATGATTTTTGTGTTCATTATCATTGAAACAGGGATATCTGTTGCAAGTTTCCATTGTTTAAATAAATCGAATTTCATTTTATTGCCTCCTTGTTAATGCAGGTTAAAAAAATTCAGCAGAGTATAAATTAAGTTCATGAAATGGACTGTTATGAACATGTTAAAAAAACCGTCTCCAAGTGCGTGGGTGAGGTTCTTTGCAGGATTAGGGTTGACCAGTTCCATTATAGGATAGCTTAATATGGATTTGCCCAGGAAAATCAGGATATATGATATGAAAAACGGCTTGTCAAGGCTGGCAAGAAGACTGCTCACGACACTGGACAAGCACATCAGCATTATCTGTGTAATTGAAATAAGATTAAACCTTGAGATTTTTATATAGCCGTATGTCCCGAATATAATTGAAAAAACAACAGCAAGCTGCCAGCTGTAAAGGAAAGATATGAGTATAGCTGAAGCGGTAAGTGACTCTATGGAGATATAAGGGACAAACCTCGTGACCTCTAATGATTTGATGCCGATAAAGCCAAGGACCAGGCAAAGCAGTATCCTTACAACATACTTATGGAAAACAATCAGAATAATGACTATTATTATTAATATTTTAAGGTTCTGGACTAGAAATTTTACCGGATGAATTTTTTTTTTCATTATTATCTGTTTCCAGAAAAATATAATTCAAATGAACAAACCCTTATTTAAAAGATTTTCTGTAATTTTGCCTACATTCTTTCAACAGCTTCAATTCCTAAGATGTTCAGGCCTGTTTTTAAAACAGTCTTTACACAATAAATTAACAGAATTCTTGCTTTTTCAATCTCTTTGTTTTCCTGGATGACTTTATACCTGTGGTAATAATTATTAAATGACTGCGCTAAATCAAGCAGATACCTGCATAATAAGCTTGGCTTGTATTCTTTGGCTGATTTCTCAATTATCTGGGAGAATCCTGACAGGTATTTTACCAAAGCCTGCTCTTCTTCTTTTAACAGGCTGAAATCAATTTTATTGGTTATTTGTTCTTCATGCTTTTCTAAAATGCTGTTTATTCTTGCATGAGTGTACTGCAGGTACGGGCCGGTTTCACCTTCAAATGATATTGACTCTTCAGGATTATATGTAAAATCCTTCATAGGGTCATATTTCAGTATATAAAACTTGATAGCGCCCATAGCAATGTTTTCAGACCTTTCTTCAAGTTCTTTTCCCATTAGTTTCCTGTATCTTGCTTTGATTTCTTTTTTTGCTATTTCATGCATTTCATCAGCGAGATTATCAGCATCAACAACTGTTCCCTCCCTGGACTTCATCTTTCCTTCCGGAAGATAAATCATCCCGTATGCGAGGTGATAGCAGTCTTTTGCAAAATGGTAATTTAATAGTTCAAATATCTTAAACAGGACCTTGAAATGATAAATCTGCTCATTGCCTACAATATAAATCATTTTATCCATCTTGTAATCCTGGTATCTTAATTTTGCAAGCACCATATCCTGGGTTATATAGATTGAGGTGCCGTCTGCCCTGAGAATAACCTTTTTTCCAAGCCCGTATTTTTCAAGATCAGCAATTATGTTCTTGTCCTCGTCACTTTTGAAAATCCTTTTTTTCAATCCGTTAAGCACGGTCTTTTTTCCTTTTGTGTAATGTTCAGATTCAGGATAAGGTTTATCTATTTTAACACCGTATCTCTTGTAAGTTTCCCTAAAGCCGTCAATAGCCCAATTATTCATTTTTTTCCATAATGCCCTTACTTTCTTATCCTGGTTCTCCCAGTCTAAAAGCATTTTTCTGGCCTGTTCCTCCAGCCTGGGTAATTTTTTTAATTTTTTTCCGTACAAAACATAATAATCACCGACAAAATGGTCTGTTTTTTTATCAGGCTCTTTATTTTCACCATACTTCTGGTAGGCGAGCATTGATTTGCAGATATGAATGCCGCGGTCATTGATAATATCGACCCTTACTGTATTATAACCGCAGAAATTGAATAAATTGATTAATGAATTGCCCAGGACCATATTTCTCACATGGCCGAGATGCAGAGGCTTATTTGTATTGGGGCCGGGAGATTCAATCATTACTGTATATTTTTTTTTTGCTCCTTTTCCATAATCCTGTTTTTTAGAAAAGACCTCATTAAGAGTCTCTTTTGTCAAGGCCTGCTTATTAATAGAAAAATTAAGATAAGGGCCTATGACCATTGTTTCAGAGATATTGTTATCCGGATGTATTTTTTCTTTTAGTTCCTTTGCAATCAGGTTAGGGCTTTTTTTCAGTTCTTTAGCCAGGCTGAAGCAGGGGAAAGCATAATCCCCCATGTTCTGGGAAGGGGGTATTTCAAGAGAAGATTCGTCTATTTTTTTTTTTAATATTTTGTTTAATGAATTAATAATAGATTTCCTGAATTTATTCATAATCTAACTTAGAAATAAACTGATTTTAAAAATTTATAGGAAAAAAAATTCAATTTTTAAGCTATAAAAAATTCACCTTGTAAAGTAAACTTTCTAACTGAGTATTTTTTCCTTAATTCAGTGTAATTATCTGAAGTGTAGACTATTAACTTCAGAAGTCTACTTGATATCATAGAAAAATTATTAAAAGGCTTATTTTATTATAGATTATATTTAACTGGAGATTTTAAAATGTATGATTATTTTGGTATACAGGGAAAGATTGGCTTAACCAAGCATACCGGCGGATTGAAAGCAACAAAGTATCTGCTTGAGCACTGTAATGTTGATAGTTCCAAATATGTGCTTATAGCAGGTTCCGGAAACGGCATATCTACAATAAACATTGCAAAACTTACCGGATGCAGGGCTGTTGGCATTGATATTTCTGAAGATATGGTAAAATCAGCCAATGAAAAATCAAGGGATAAAACTGAATTCAAGCTTGGAGATGCGGAAAATATTCCTTTTCCTGATAATACTTTTGATGCTGTAATCAGTGAATCAGTAACAGCATTTACAGACAAAGAAAAATCTTTGTCAGAATACAGGAGAGTGTTGAAAAAAAAAGGGTATCTCGGCCTTAATGAAGTTACATGGCTGGGAAAGCCTGCAACTGAAACTGCAGATTATGCTTTTAAGGTAATGGCAGGGTTAAAACCCGAAACCAAACAAGGCTGGTTATCCCTGCTTAAAAAAAAGCAATTCAGGCAGGTTACAGGAGAATCCTATAAGATGAAAAAATTTGAGCAGCTCATCGGTGAGTTGCAGATGCAGGGATTTAATGCCTTTAAAATATGGGGGAGGTTTTTTTATTTTTATTTTGCTGAGAGGGAATTCAGGCGATCAGTTCATAAAATGGCAAAAGATGCCCTGAAAATACCAAAAGGATTTATGAATTATTTTGGTTACGGCCTTTACACAGCAAGGAAATGAGATAAGAAAAAGGAACAGACTATTTTCAGAAAACTGCCTTAACACAAATCATTTAAAACAACTTCCGCATTCTGCTTTTTTATCAACCAATCTTAACAGATTAATAATCTTTTTTTCATCAATTTCTTTTAATTCTTTGAATTTTAAATTCCTCATGAATTTTCCATTGCCCTTGAAATTATCCCTGTCTTTTTCTGATAGTCCTTTAACTGAAAAACCCAGATTAACACTGTCTTTTAAACCTACAATATAATATCTCCCGTACCAGGGGACACCCATTTTCATTTTTTCATCAATCTTTGGAAATATTTTTAAAATTAGCTTTCTTAGTTTTTTGCAGATTTCTTTTTGAGGTGATTTTTGTTTCTCAATATATTCATCAACTTTTTTGTCCATGGTAGTGATTAAATCAGTTTGTTATTTACACTCATATCTTCCCCATTAAGAACAGCATCACAGCCGTCTCTGTCCACATCCTGTTTTCAGCTTCGTCAAATACAACACTCTGAGAACCGTCAATCACTTCTGCAGTCATTTCATAGCCTCGCAGTGCAGGAAGGCAGTGCATGAATACTGCATCAGGGTTTGCTAAGTTCATTATATCTTCAGTTACCCGGTATTTTTTAAAGACATTAACCCTTTCTTCTTTTTTTTCTTTTGGAATGTGGTAGCTCATCCATGAGTCTGTTACAATGATATCTGCCTCCTTTGCGGCATCTTCAGGGTTTGATGTAATAACGATTCCTGAGCCGGATTTCAATGCAATCTTCCTGCATTCATCAATAACCTTTTTAGTGGGAGAATATTCTTTTTCAGGAGGAGATGCAACTTTAATATTCATGCCGACAAGTGAACATCCGTACATCAGAGAATGTGTTACATTATTATTCCCATCCCCCAGATATGCAAGAGTTAATCCTTTTAATCGCCCTTTTTTTTCTTTGATAGTCATCAGATCCGCAAGTATCTGGCACGGATGCGAGAAATTTGTTAGCATATTAATTACAGGGACATCTGAAAACTTGGCTAGTTCCTCAATATCAGTATGCTCAAATAATCTTGCAGAGATTATATCTGCATAGCGGGAAGCGCATTTTGCAGTATCATGTATTGTCTCGCCTTTTCCCATTGGGGAGGTGCTGGTATCATAATAAATCGCATGCCCGCCTAGTTTGGTCATGCCTGTTTCAAAACTTACTCTAGTCCTTAAAGAAGGCTTCTGGAAAATCATCAGCAAAGTCTTTCCAGTTAAAGCTGTAGAATATTTTCCAGGTTCTTTTTTAATTTCAATGGATTTTTCAATAATATAGTTAAGTTCATCTGCAGTTAAATCTGTTAGATTAATTAAATCGCGTTTCATGCAACCACCCCAGGATTAAGAACCTTACCTTAGATATATAAATCTTTTTAATTAAATTTTTAAACTCTTTTTTCTTTATTTTTTATCATGAAAAACCTGGAGATTGAGGAAATACTCTATGAGATAGCGGATATTCTTGAAATTCAGGGTGTTGAGTTTAAGCCGGGAACATACAGAAAAGCCGCAAGAAATATAGAAACCCTGGGGGAAGACATCAGAGAGTTCTATAAAAAAGGCAAATTAAAAGATATTCCTGGAGTGGGTGAGCATATAGCTAAAAAAATTGATGAAATAATTGAAACCGGCAAACTTGATTATCTTGAAAAACTAAGAAAAGAGATTCCCAGGCATTTAAGTGAATTGTTGCAGATACAGTCTCTCGGGCCGAAAAAGGCAAAAATCCTTTATGACAAATTAAAGATTGATTCTCTGGCTAAATTGGAAAAAGCACTTGAACAACATAAAATCCAGAGTTTAGAGGGGTTTGGCGAGAAATCCGAGCAGGATATTCTTGAAAGGTTAAAGCTAATGAAAAAAGGACAGGAGAGAATGCTGCTTGGCTTAGCTTTGCCAATAGCAAAAGAGCTTAAATCTAAACTTGAAAAACTTAAACAGGCAAAAAAAATAGTGATTGCAGGCTCGCTCAGAAGAAAAAAAGAGACAATAGGGGATGTGGATATTCTTGCAGTATCAGCTCATGCAGATGAAATCATGGATTATTTTACATCAATGGATGATGTTTCAAAGGTTCTTGCAAAAGGCCCTACAAAATCATCTGTTTTATTGAACAGCAATTTACAGGTGGATTTGCGCATAGTAAAAGAAGATGAATTCGGCGCAGCCCTGCAGTATTTTACAGGCAATAAAGATCACAGCATTAAAACAAGGCTCCTTGCAAATAAGCTTGGCTATAAATTAAGTGAATACGGTTTATTCAAAGGCAAAAAAAGAATTGCAGGCAAAACCGAACAGGAAATCTATAAAAAATTAAAAATGCAGTGTCCTGAGCCTGAAATAAGGGAGAACACTGGAGAGATAGAAGCTGCCCTGGAAAATAAACTACAGAAATTGATTCCGTATAATTCCATTAAGGGTGATTTTCACACCCACAGCAATTATAGTGATGGCTCTTCCACAATGAAAGAGATATCTGATGCTGCTCTTAATATTGGATATGAATATATCTGCATAGCTGATCACAGCAAATCATCAAGAATTGCACATGGTCTGGATGAGACTAAATTATTAAAAAAACTAGATGAAATTAAAGAATTAAATAAATCTTATAAAAAATTTAAAATACTAAAAGGAGCTGAAGTTGATATTTTAAAAAACGGGGAGCTTGATTACAGTGATGATATTTTAAAAAAACTTGATATTGTATTAGCATCAGTTCATTCTTCATTTAAGATGCCTGAAAAAGAGATGACTGAAAGGATATCAGCGGCATTAAGCAATAAGCAAGTTGATATTTTAGCGCACCCTACAAGCAGGATGTTCGGCCAAAGGCCGGAGATAAACATTGACCTGGAAAAAATATTTGAAGTATGCAAAAAAAATAAAATTTATCCTGAGATAAATTCAACTTATACAAGGATGGACTTAAAAGATACAAATATCAGAAAGGCCCTTGAACACGGTTTAAAATTCTGCATCGGCACTGATGCGCATAATGCAAACCAGCTGGAAAATATTGAAATAGGTGTTTCCCAGGCAAGAAGAGGATGGTGCGGGAAAAAAGATATAGTAAATACTAGTTCTTTGAAGGAACTGGGAAAATTCTTCAGGAAGATCAGTTAGATTTTAATCATATATTTTACCAGAAAAACAAAAAATATAAAATAGGGCATCTCTATACTCAATAAAATGGTTAAAATAAATTATCTTAAATTAATAGCATCAATTGTTATATGCCAATCAGCCGGGATTATTGGTTCTTTTTTTACAGCATCATCTGTAAACACATGGTATTTAACCCTTAACAAGCCATCTTTTAATCCGCCAAGCTGGGTTTTCGGCCCGGTATGGATAACTTTGTATTTTTTAATGGGTATTTCTTTGTATATTATCTGGAATAATTATAAAAATACTAAAAAATCAGGATTAGCACTAATATTATTTTCATTTCAGCTGCTCCTTAATTCATTATGGTCTATATTGTTCTTTGGCTTAAGAAACCCGTTTTTAGCATTTATTGAAATTGTATTATTATGGACTGCAATATTATTGACAATATTATACTTTTATAGAATTTCAAAAACCGCAGCTTATCTGCTAATTCCATATATTCTTTGGGTAAGTTTTGCTGCAGTATTGAATTTTTCGATTTTTTATTTGAATTAAATTAACAGTATTAATCAAAAAAATTAAATAAGTACTGCAACTTTCTTCTATATTATGCTTTTTGAAAAATCTGCAGGGGCGGTTGTTTTCAGGAAAAATAAAGAGATTAAATTCTTGATGTTATACCGGCATGCGCACAAGCATTACAGGGAAACATGGGACTTTCCCAAGGGAAATATAGAGCCAGGTGAAACTATTAAGAAGACCGCAGTAAGGGAGATTGAAGAAGAGACAGGAATCTCAAAAATCGAGTTAGTTGAAAACTTCATGGAAAAAATCCATTACCATTATAAAAGAGACGGTGAATTTATCAGCAAGGACGTGATTTTTTTCCTGGCAAAAACAACCCGGCAAAAGGTTAAGGTTTCAGAAGAACACGATGGTTTCGGCTGGTTTACATTTAATGAATCAATGAAAAAATTAACTTTTCCGAATTCAAAGAAAATCCTTGAAAAAGCATATGGGTTTTTAAAAAACAACAAATTGATTTTTCAGAAAAGTTTAGCCCAGTTTTAAAGAAAAATATATAAACTTAAAAATTCAAGATTATTCAAAAGAGGTTTTACAATGGCAAAAAAGAAATCAAAAACAATATCTCATCAAAAAAAGACATCTCCTTCTAAAGTCGGCCTGGTTATAGGCATTATGTGGGCGGGTTATGTTTTTTTGCTGGGGATGTTAGCGGCTTTTTTTAATGTTGGAAGGCCAATAGTCAGTCTTTTAGGCTCAATGTATTTGGGATATAATCCAAGCTTTTCAGGCAGTTTAATTGGATTAGTATGGGCTTTTTTAGACGGGTTTATTGCAGGGTTTATCGGAATCTGGCTGTATAATAAGATTAAGTAAAACCATTAGGTTTTACTTTTTTTTATAATACTGTTTTTTTAAAATGAATAGCAGAATTGTAAAATTAATTATACCTGCGAAGCCTGTGAATAAAAACTTAATTAATATTTCTGAATCACCTGTTCCTGTTTCAAAGGGAATAAATACAATTTACAAAACAGTAGATTTTTTTGAACAGAACATTTTCTTAAAAAAGAAAATCAAAACTATTACAAAAACAGTTAAAGATAAAATACAATTAAGAAATATAATAAACCTGCATAATAATAACGGGATTAAAGATATTCTGCAGATTAAAAAAATGGTTCATCATATAGCCCTGGAAAAGAATATATTATCTCCTACTGGAATGCCCAATATAAAATTAGTCAAAACCAAATCCAGAGAGAGGGTTTTATTTGACGGGCATCATTCAATGCTTGCCTACATGATTTCCGGGAAAAAATATCTTCATGAAATCCCTCATCTGATTGTTGAAGATGAAAAAGACAAATTTGTTTCAGATAAAGATATTCTGGTTTTTTTTGGAGAACATGCAAAAGAAATAAAAAATTCTGAATGGAGAGATTATGTGATTAACTGGCAGGCCCTTTATAATAAACAGCTCTGTAAACGCGAACAGGAGAATATGGGAGAATTGTTAGATTCCTTATAATTTAAATTCTAGTTGTTTAATTTATAATTTCCCTCCAAGCAAAGTCTTGCGATTAAATAAGAAATTGTTGACTCTGCACCCTGGTTCAGGTTAATTGAGAATTTTCCTAAACCGTCATAGCATCCGCCTGTTGATTCATCGTAAATTATCTGGTTTATAGAATTCTTTCCGAGGAACCAGTGAAACGCTGAATTTGCTTTTTCAATATATTCCTCCTGTTTTGTTACCTCTGCTGCTAAAATAAGTGTCTGCACCATTGTGGAAGTGTCAACAGGCTGCTGGTCAAAATAAGCTCTTTTGCCGTTTTTAAAATACCAGCCCCTGTGACCGATAGGGGCAAATATTCCGTCTTTGAAAGTGATTGAAGATAAAAAATCCAAAGATGAAATTGCAATTCTGAGATATTTTTCATCTTGCGTGGCAAGATATGAGTAGAATAATGCTTCAGGCAGTTTGCTGTTTGAATAAGTGAGATATTCCTCAAACCACTGCCAGTTATCACAGGACTGGTCATTGTATATTGAAACTAAATGCTCTGTTAATTCCCTGATTAGTGCAATATTCTCTGAGGAAGGGTTTGTCTTGTTATAGAAGTACAGGCCGCTGATTATAAAAGATACAGATCTGGGAGATGTGATATTCTTGACTATGTTCAATGCTTTTTTAAATGCAAGTTTTGCTTTATTTTTTATTTCTTCCGGAATTGAATCAATAGAAATAAGGTATCCAAGTGCCCATATTGCCCTGCCGTGCGCATCATCACTCCAGTGATCTCTGTTTATTTTTCTTGAATAATTAACAAAATTATAGATTTTACCGTCTTCAAGCTGGGCAAATGTAATAAAATCAAGGTATTTCTTTATCAGGTCTAATTTTGATTTATCATTAAATAAATTGTAATACATAGCGGAGGCAATCATTGCCCTTGCATTGTCATCAAGAGTATATCCCATTGCCTTATCCGGGCTTGAGCCATTTGCAAACTGCATAACACCGAAACTGTCTGTAAGTTTCATCAGATGAGTAAGCTTTATTTTCGGAAGAGCTTTTTCCTCTATACCTGATAATTTTACATATTTATCAAAAAGATTTCTGTAAGCCAAAGCAACATTCGGCCAGGTCATGTTTCTCGTGGCATTATACGCGTTCTTTTCCATTGTCTGTTTCAAGCCGGGATTTGATAATAATCTGATAATAGCATTTGCAAATGAATCCGGATTTTCAAATTCGACAAGAATTCCTCTTTCAGAGCTGACTGCATCTCTTGCATGAAGAAACGGCGTCGAGATAACTGCCCTGCCGCAGCCCATTGCATAAGCTAATGTGCCGCTTGTTATCTGCTTTGGATTTAAGCTTGATGAAATATAAATGTCTGTTGCTTTCAGGTATTTTACAATCTCACTTAATTTAAGGTATTTATTATAGAATTTCACATTTTTTTCAAGGTGCAGAGCTTTTACCTTGTCTTCAAGGAAATTTCTGTATGATTCACCTTCTTTTTTCCTTACGACAGGATGGGTTTCACCTATAATAAGGTATAATACTTTAGGAAATTTTTTAATTACTTCAGGAAGAGCATCAATAACATATTCATAGCCTTTGCCGGGATTTATCATCCCGAATGAAGACAGAATAATCCTGTCTTTATACCCCAATCTTGTTTTTTCTTTTATGCTTTGTTGGAACTGGACAGTGGGAATGCCATGAGGAATAACAATAATATCTGTATTTATTTCATAATCATTTCTGAGAATATCAATTGCCTTGTTGGTCATCACAATAAAACATGTAGTCTTATCTGCAATGCATTGCACAATCTTTTTTAGTTTTTTATTTGGATTTGGCAGGACCGAGTGAAATGTAATTACAACGGGCTTTTTTAACAGCTCAAGAAAAGGGACTAAATAATTTCCGTATTCGCCTCCGAATATGCCGAATTCATGCTGGATATTTACTAATTTAATATTATTTGTCTTATTGATTGTTTTTGCCATGTCAATATATTCCTGAATATCTGTATCATTTATCTGTAGAATGACATTTTTAGGGTAATTGTATATGTTTGTTACATCATTGTTCATTGCAAGAATTTTAGATTTAATTAAAGGAGAAAATCTATTATCAATTGCAGTTGTTAAATCTTTGGTAAAAGTGGCAATTCCGCATTCCCTTGGCGGAAATGTTCCCATAAATAAAATTTCAGACGGTCTTTCAATGTTTTTCATAATATTAATTAAACTAAAACAGGTAATTTTATATAAATCTTACCCTTAATTTATCCTTATTGAGTTAGAATTTAGTTTTTTGTCTTTATTTTTATCTCTTTTTTTAAATCCAGAAGCTCTATTTTATTTTCCCTGGCTAACCAGCCTGTTGCTAATAGAATAATCTCTTTTTTTTTATGTATATACTCATTCAATTCAGTGAATGTTCTTGCTCTGTCTTTGCAAAAACGGAATATTTCTCCTGCAGTAAATCCAATGTCTGTTATTATGTTATAAGATCCTCTCCTGTTCAATAATTCATCCAGCAATTCATTAATGTCAAGGGAAGCAACAGCAATCCTTTTATCAGCTGCGCCATAATAAATATAAAGTGTATTCCCAAACAATGCAGTGCCTGTGGGAAATACTACATTATTTACATCCCCTTTCAGTTCCCATTCTTTTTCAGGTGAGAAAAGAGGCTCAGGAAGATGGCTTAAAACTTTGCAGGGGTTTTTTAAATCAAGAAGAGCGGCAGCTGCCCTGTACACCTTTCCGCGGTTAGTGTCTTCTACAGCATGGTAAATAAGGAGCCAGCCTTTGTCAGTCTCAATAGGAGGGCATCCCCCGCCTATGTTTCTTGATTCATACCCGAATCTTGACTCTAAAATAACATAATTAGAGAGTTTTTTCAGGTATTTTTTCCAGTAATCATTATTTACTTCATTAAAATCATTGAAATAAGCAACCTGTATATCCGGCAGGATTCTGTGAATTAAAGCAAAGTTACCATTGATCTTTTTAGGGAATAAAGCTAAATCTTTTTCCCATAAAAGCACATCTTTGCCCATAACATCTTTATAATAAGATTCAAAAAAAAAGTATTTTTCTTTTAGTTTTGTAATTGATTTCCTGAAATAGTCCTCAGCAAGGTCATATGATATCTGAGGAGTTATGATTCCATTTTTTTTAAAGGTTTTGAGATCTTTGCTTGTGGCATAGGCGCCGATTGCATTTTTCCCGTCGTAAGCTACATAAGTCATATAATACATGCCCTCTATAAAAGAAATTCTGGGATCTTCTGTACCGTGCTTTTCATACTCATATTCAGGGAATAAAACCGGTTTATTTGCACGCTCGACAACTTTCATAGGGCCGTTTAATTTACAATAGCCTATACTGGAGTAATTTCCCTGCCTGACCGCCCTGTAGAACATATGGACTGTATTTCCCTGCTGAATACAGGCAGGATTTAAAACACCCTGGTTTTCAAATTCCAATCCAGTTGGCTCTAGAATTATTCCCTCTTTTTTTACAAAAACCATATCTTGTGTTAATAGTTTCTCATTAATAAAGTTATTGATATACAATGTATTTAATTATCCTTGTTTTTAATGATTAACTCATTTCTTAATCCTAAGAAAAATTCAATATTCCCTTTAAGTAAATAATCAGCAAAAGTCCACCTGAAACTGATTATGTCTTTTTTGCTGAAAAAAAACATAATATGCGCATAAACACCTTTTCCTAAATAAATTCTGTGAGGCCTTGGCTTGCAGCTTGCAACAATTAATTTATCTTTTGTTAAATATCCCGGGTCAATGTTGACAGTACGCTTATTATTCAGTAAAAGTTTTTTTTCGATTCCATTTGTAAAAAGCTTTATTTCAGGAAGAGCTTCAATTTCAATCAGCTTTTCAAACGAGACAAATCTTTTTTTTAGATTACTGCCGAACTCCTCATTGTAATAATCAGTAAAATCAAAATCAAATTCATTGCTTATATTATCAATTTTTCCGAATTTATTAACCAGAACATTAATACTTTTTTCATACGTGTCTTTATCAGAGTACATAATCCCCATTACAAGTTTTGCTTTTTCAGGAAAAACTGGCTGCGCCATTATTCATGGAAAATCAGATGTTATTTAAATAAATGCCTGAAAGAAAATATTATTGAGTTATGAAATTAATTTAGTTTTTTAATAAATTTATTTATTTTATATTTTCATAATTAAGGGAATTAAAATTTTATTTTTTA
>JAFGRO010000002.1 GCA_016935095.1 Candidatus Woesearchaeota archaeon | reverse complement strand
TTAGTTTTAATTCTTAATATATTTATTATAATAATCTTCAAACGCTAACTCATTATATTCTTTAATAATTTCTTTGTCATAATTATAAAATTTATAGCAAGAGCAGGGATAAGCACCTTTAGGAATTTCAACAATATAATCTATTAAATCTGAACCTAATGTTGGTTTTATATTATCTTTAATCTTTTCTACTGAAACAATCACTTTTTCAGAAGCAGCTGCTAATAATTCTTCATTCAGTGGATCTTCAATGAAAACATTGCCTTTTTTATCCGCATACTGCGCATGGACCAATGCAAAATCAGGCTTAATTGCTTTTCTTAAAACAATATCTTTTTTAATCTTTAAATTAGGATTATTTATGTTCAGCAAATCTGTTCCTTTAAGGTTTTTTACTTCAATAAAATCAATATTTTCAGCACCTGCTTTTAATCCCCTTATCAATGAGTAAGCAGGACTCTCAATATATTTTATCTTTTTTTCCATTACTGCTTTCCTGAAGTATTTAGGGATAACAAAGCCGTACTCATACCGGAAACCCATAAATGCAAACTCTGTCTCAGAAATAATACCGGCAGCAATCAATAAATCCATTGCAACAGGATTAGGCGTACCTATAATTTTAAATTTATTTTTAGCTGTATAATTTTGTCTAATAATTTCATAAACCAATTTCATTGGTGGCCTGTTCAGCTGCATTCCTGAAAAAACAAGCAATGAATTGTTTTTAATCTGAAAAACTGCTTTTTTAGCAGAAACAAACTCAACCATTTTCAATACACATAGCTTTTATCCAGTGATTTTAAAACTTTGCCTTTATCGACTCTTTTTAATACAGAAAGCTCTCGTTTTGTCGGCTTCTTTGTTTTCTTAATATCTTTAGATACAGTAAAGCCGAAACCGGTTTTTTCCCTTATCTCATCAATTGTTGTATGTGAGTGATAGCTCCTTAACCTTGCTTTCCCACTTGGAAAATCAAATACTGCCAAAGGCGTGATTAACAGCTCAGGACCTCCTTTTAAGCCGTATAGTTTCCTGATATTATAGCCGGGCACAGAAACAAAATCAACTTTCTCAACTAATCTTCTTTTTGAATGTTCTGTAGAGAAGATATAGTATTTTTTTGCAAAGCCTGCAATAGAAGTTGTTCCTATAGAGCCGGGACCTCTCAGCCTGAAAAATTTTTCAGGAGATTTCCTGTCCCTTATCCCGATTAAATTAGTATTCCCGTGCTTATCAATCTGAATTCCTCCAACAAAAAAAACATTGCAGAATTCCTCTGCACTCTGGTTTCCTACTGTTAAAATCTCTTCATGCTGTGTAAATTTTTCTACCAGAAAAGGAGATATTGTATTCTTAATATTGCACCATGCCGGCGGAGTTAGTTCAACTTTATTTTCAACTCTCCTGTTGCCTGCATTTATAACTAATCTTGGCGCATAGAGCTTTTGCGCAACAAATCCTGCAGCAAGCATCATTTCTGCATTTAAGCCAATGGCTAGTATATCATCATTTTCTAATTCCCTGGCAATAATACATGCCATTTGTTCTGTTATTGAGTAGCCGTTGCCGTTTGCCATTTTCAGTAATGCTCTAACTCAAGTAACCTGCTTATACCAATTAATTCAAGATATTCCTTATGGTCTTTTACATCATAGACATATCTTTTAAGGTAATCATGAAATTTCTTTGTTTTATTCACGCGGGAATCTTCAGCTGCTTTTACATATTCTTTGTAATGGGCTAAATCAGGCATATAATATCCATTAGATGCTCCGGGATGTGCCCCGAACCTTGCCTTAGTTACAAAAACATTTGTTAATATTGTGTTTTGGGGATTTCTTAAAATAAATTCATTCGGGACAATCTTTTCAACAGATGCAATGACTGTCTTTGCATTCATGCCAAGCTCTTTTTCACAGTAAGTCCTTCCAAGGAATAATTCATTTGGAAATTGCACATTGCCATATTCATCTGCAAGACCAGCATGGATAATCGCTGTATCTATTTTTATAGCAGGTATCTTCAAATAGCGCTGGCCATGGTCTTTTATCATCTCAATCTCTTTATTCAGTTCAGGTATGCTGCTGCCTATGCCTCCTTTGTATACAGCATAAGGCATATTATATGTGCCTGATTTTATTGCAAGGTGCCACATTGATTCATCGCATTCCCATAATTCAACTTCATTTTTTTCAATTTTATCGCGGAAATTCGGGGCTATGCCTATAATCTTCTCAAAAGAGACACAGCTTGTTATGACTTTTTTTACGCAGCCTGCTCCTATCAGAATATCTGTTTCTATGCTGGAAGTAGGGCCTGACACAAGAGTTAAATCTCTTTTTTTCTGCCTTATTATCTCTCTTATTATTGCCATGGGCGGATTCATATATGAAAAGCCACTTACACCTATAGTAGAGCTGTTTTCAATCTTTTCAACAGCTTCCCTGATTGTGATTATTTTTTTAGTCCGGTTCATTTTATTTTTTTTAATAAACCAAGAAGTATTGATTTTTTAGCAATGACCGCCTTAAAAAACAATGAGTTTTTTAGGCCAGCAGGAGCAACAGAAGTAAGAGAAGATCCAGTCCAAGTAGTTTTTTAGCTCCTGAATTATTCATAAGCTTAATAGAGGGTAGCATGTTATATATAAAATTTTTGGAGAAAAAAATGCCTTGAACAGACACTAATTAACATTATTAATTGCTACTATAAAATGATAAAAATAGAAATATTTATAAATAACAAAAGTGCGCACCTGATAAAAATAAAATGAATCCTCATAGACAAATTGTTGCTGTACCTATAAAACCAATTCATAGAGATCTATTGCTTAAGCATTTTGGCTGGAATGATAATTCTACTGGAAGAGTTTGTTTAAGAATCGGACCTGATCTTGAATCTGCTCTTCAGGCTATTGTTGATAGGATGTTTGGATTATACTTTCCTCCTGCTGAAATTGGAATTTTAGTGAGTAAGAACTCAGGCAATCAGGCTTCTTTTGGCCTTATAGAAAGAGATACAAGAGGATATAGAGTTAATGGAGAAGGGCTTGTTGATGATATTTTAAGAGGTAGAGAAGTTCATCCTAGATTGAGGGCTGCTTTAAGTTATGATTTAATTTATGAACGTGAAAACCAACCTCTAAAAAGGCGTGACTATAATACTCTTCTAGTTTTGTTTGAAGACGGGCTAGAGCATGTTCTTTTAGAGGCTGCAGCGATGGAAAATGTAGGTTGTTCTATTGTTTTTGAATCCACAGAAAAAACAGTTGAATTATTGAATTGTGAAGGAATCTCAGGAGATTCATTAACTCAATTAACAAGTGTGGATATTCATAGAGAAGTAGAATCTGCTATAAGAACAGCAGGATATGAAGAAATTGAAGAACATCTTAGAGAAAGATTTGGAGGATTTCATTATTTATATGTGGGAGGATTAGTAAGGGATGCAATTATTAAAGCATTTTACGGTCAACCATACGAACTCCAAGACTTAGATGTAATAGTTGATGATTCATTATATGGAATAGATTTATTTGAAAAGTGTCAAGATCTTCCAGGAGAAATAAAAGCTAATAGTTTTGGTAATGTAAGCTGGAGAATTAATGGGAAAAAAATTCATATTTTTAAATATTCTACTACTAAAACTAAAAGAGATTCTCCTGTTTCATTAAGCTCTTGGTTTGAGGATTGTGATTTTAATGTAGGAACTGCTGCTTATTGTCCAATACATAAAAGAGTATTATCAACTGAGGCAATAAGAGGAATTGCCAGAAGAGAAATAACTGTTATTGTTCCAGATCCTACACGGCCATATGCAACTGCCTGCAAAGCAATTGACTTAGCAAATAGATTAGGATTTGATTTATGTCCAGAAACAACAGAGTATGTAAGAGAAATTTATGAATCAGCACCTGAGGAATTTATTCGTTATGCTTCATTAAAAATACCAGGAGAAAGATATCAAGCTTTTACAAATAAACTAGCTGAAATACTCAATTAATCTAAGTTTTAATCACTATAAGCTTGAATTCTCCTTCTCAAATAGGATTCTATTAAAGGATAATTATCTACTAATTTTCCTATTCTGTGAGGCAACCCTTGAGTATATCTTGAATTTCTAATCTGTTCAATTATATTATCAACAGGCTGAGCAGTCATTACTATATATCTTACATCAATAAATTGTCTAGCTAGCTCAGGATCTGCAAAGGTATGAGGCACTAAAGAAAACATGAAATCTAGTCCAAATCCTGCTAAATAAGTATCTAATAGTCCTCCCCAGTTTTTAAGTACATTGATTCCAACAGATGTCCATTCAGTGGGCGAATCTGATAATCTTTTTAATCCATGTCTAAATTCTTCTTCTGTAATATAAATAAAATCTGTGGCAATTTTTTCTGGAAATTCTAACAAATATACTGCTAAAGCTTCCTCAACACAATTCATATTCGCTTCCTTGCATTGCTCTACAATTTCCTGTGCATCTTCTTTAGTCCTAACAACAATAAATAAATCAATATCAGGAATCGTTGTAAACAATAATATAGGTTCTAGACCTGTCCGAGTACAGTTTTCACATTCAGGAGGTCTAAGTGTTTTTAGACTTGCTTCTTCATAATGGCCAATACAGGGATATGCTTCATCAGGAGAATGCTGGTCTATCGCAGCTAAAGTTCTTTGATGGTATTTTTCAATTTCTTCAACAGGAGTAAATTCTCCTTCTAAAACTAGACCTTCATCCAACTTGCCCCAAAAGGTTGGAGTAAGAATCCAATTTGGATATCCTAAACTAAGAATTGCCTGAATTTTATCTCCTGAAATTTCCATTAATCTATCTATCTGCTTTTGTTGTTCCAAAAGAATTAAATCAATTCCTTGAACAGAGGAATATAAATCTAAAGATTGAAGTATTATTTCTCTAATTTTTCCATAAGTAATTTCAGACATTGAGAAAAGGGTTTATAGCTTATATAAAAAGATTCTTAAAAAAAATTACTTCCCATATACCTCTCCCACAACCTTCCCTATCCTCTTCAGCCCCTCAACAATGTCATCATCACTTGTAGTCATGCTCAATCTGATGCATTCCTGCTTATGCTTCCAGTCATCATGCTCTAATCCCGGGAAAAAGCCGTCTCCAGGAACAACTATTGTATCTTCCTGTTTAAGCTTTTGATAAAGTTCTCCGCATGTTATCGGAAGGTCTTTAAACCAGATCCATATAAATAATGTGCCTTCTGCTTTATGCACATAATAAGGTATATCCGGATTAAAGTTTTCTTCTATTGTTTTTAATGCAAGGGCTTTTTTATCAAAATAGAATTTTCTTATTACTGCATTGCTTATTTTCTCTAATTCCCCTGAGTTCATTGCCTGTGCTGCAACAGCCTGGCCGAGCATAGAGGAATGCAGGCATGAATTTGCCTGGAATGCCTGCATCGGCTTAATGTATCTTTCATTGCCAATGGCAACACCAATCCTTGCTCCCGGCATGCCAGCTTTTGACAGTGAAAAGCAGTGAATAACATTATCCCCATATTGAGGGGTCATTTCAGTAAAGCATATATTAGGGATAGGCGGTGCATATGCATTATCAATCACAACAGGAACATCTCTTTGTTCTGCCATTTCAATTATTTTCTTGATTTCTTCATCTGTTACAACATTTCCAGTAGGGTTTGTCGGCCTGGAAAGAACAACAACACCAATGCTGTCATCTATTTTTATGTTTTCAAAATGCGGCCTGTATTTGAATTCATGCTCACCAAGGATGTCTATTTTAGGCCTGTATGAAATCATTGTATCATATTCAACTGCCTGGTTTGAATATCCTGTGTACTCCGGCGATAAGGGAAACAATACTTTCTTCATCTCGCCATTTTCACTGCTTCCTGAAAAAGCATTGATTATATAATAATAGATTTTCTGGCTTCCAGGGCCGACAATCACATTCTTTACATCTATATTCCAGTTATAATGCTTATTATACTGGCTGCACACTGCCTTAATAAAAGGGACATAGCCGTTAGAGCCCCCATACCTGCAGAATGCCTGGTCAAACTCATCCGAATCAAGTAAATTACGGATATATCTTTTCCATAAATCCCTCACCTCAGGAAGAACAACAGGATTTCCCGCTGAAAGATTATAAAAATGCTTGTCTTTGGCTTTTGCAAGCGTCTCAATAATATCTGTCATTATTGCTCTCACACCTGACATCTTGTTCATTTTTTTTCCTACTTTTGATAAATACATTTCACTCACCTTTAAAGTATTTCAACAACCTTGTATTCAGTAAATACTTGTCTTAAAACATCGCAAATCTCCTGAAGAGTGGCATATTCTTTTACACATTCAATAATGATTGGCATCAGGTTTTCATCGCTTTCAGCAATCTTTTTTAATTGAATAAGCAGTTGTCTTATTTTTTCATTATTTCTTTTTTGTTTTATTTTTTCCAGGTTTTTTATTTGTAAGGATTCAACTTCAGGATTAACTTTTAATAATTTTATATCTGCTTTCTTGTCAAGAGCATATTTATTCACACCAACAACAATCTTTTTCTTTTCCTCGATTTCTTTTTGATAAGAGTATGCCTGTTTCTGGATTTCCTTTTGAATAAATCCTGATTCAATGCATGAAATCATCCCTCCTTTTTTCTCAATCTCCTCAATTAGCTTAAAAGTTTCATCCTCAATTTTTTTTGTAAGTGATTCAACATAATAGCTTCCTCCTAATGGATCAATTGTATTTATGACATTAGATTCCTCTGCAATTATCTGCTGGGTCCTCAGTGCAGTTCTAACTGATTCTTCTGAAGGCAAAGCCAATGCCTCATCCTTTGAATTTGTATGCAATGATTGAGTTCCTCCAAGAACAGCAGCTAATGCCTGCAATGTTACTCTTACAATATTATTTTCAGGCTCATGCGCAGTTAATGAAGCTCCTGAAGTCTGGCAATGGAATTTCATTGTCATTGACTTTTGGTTTTCTGCCTTAAATTTATCTTTCATCAGTTTAGCCCAGATTTTTCTTGCAGCCCTGAACTTTGCAATCTCTTCAAAAAAATCATTATCCACACTAAAGAAAAAACTTAATCTGGGGGCAAAATCATCAACATTCAATCCAATATTAATTGCAGATTTTACATATTCAATAGCATCTCCAAATGTGAATGCAAGCTCTTGTACAGCTGTGCATCCTGCTTCCCTTGCGTGGTATCCTGAAATTGATATGGTGTTAAAATTAGGAAGATTCTTTGAGCAGTATTCAAAAATATCAGTAATTATTCTCATTGATTGTTTTGGAGGATAAATATAAGTCCCTCTAGCGAAGTATTCTTTTAAAACATCATTCTGGATAGTGCCTCTTAATTTATCTAAATTAATATTATTTTTTTGTGCAATTGCAATATACATTGCAATAAGAACAATTGCTGTTGAGTTAATTGTCATTGATGTGCTTACCTTATCCAAGAAAATTCCATTAAAAACTTCTTCCAAGTCTTTTAATGTATCAATTGCAACGCCAACCCTGCCTACTTCTCCCTTTGCAACAGGATTATCAGAATCATAGCCAAGCTGAGTAGGAAGGTCAAATGCAATACTTAAACCAGTCTGGCCCTGCTTTAACAGATACTTGAATCTTTTATTAGTCTCTTTTGCTGAGCCAAATCCGGCATATTGACGCATAGTCCATGTTCTTCCCCGATACATAGTTGGCTGCACACCTCTTGTATAGGGATACAATCCAGGATAGCCTAGCTCAGAATCATAATCTATTTTAACATCATCTTTAGTGTAAAGCCTTTTTACATCTAATTTTGAGTTTGTTTTAAATTCTTTTTTTATTTCTGGAAATCTTGCAGTTGTTTTTTTTACAAGATCTTCATAGTTTTTTTTTGTCATTTTAACTTTCAAATTTGATTTTATCCACAACCTTATTTATTGCATTATTTACATCTGAATTATTATTAATAATATCCTGCACAGATGTTTCTATTAACTTATTTAATTTCTTATCGATCTTCTTATTTATCTCATATTTTATCAAGTAATTCAATTCATTCCTTAACTTGGATTTTTTAATCTGAGTTAGGTTTTTTTTAAAATAATCATTATGCAATTCTATCTTTTCAATTAATTCATTTATTCCTTTATGTTTAATTGCGATTGTCTTTACAATCGGAATTTTCCAGGATGTTTTTCCCCTCATATTAACAAGCATTTCCAATTCTCTTAAAGTTCTTTCTGCTTGGTTTATGTCTGCCTTATTTACAACAAATATATCTGCAATTTCATTTATTCCGGATTTCAATGCCTGTATTTCGTCTCCTAAACCAGGCATTAAGACAACTATGCATGTATCAACAATATTTGCAATTTCAATCTCAGATTGTCCTGCTCCAACACTCTCAATAATTATTTTTTCAAAGCCTTTTTCTTCCAGAAGATTAATTATTTCTCCTGAGATTTTAGCAACTCCTCCGGAATCTTTTGCAGAAAGGCTCCTTATAAAAACATTATCATACTCGCAAAGTTTCTGCATCCTGATTCTGTCTCCTAAAAAAGAGCCTCCGTTTTCGCTGGAAGGGTCATTTAATATAATTCCAAGCTTAATTCCTGCATCTGCATAATGTTTTGCAATCTGAAAAACAAGAGTTGATTTTCCCACCCCAAGAGGACCTGTAATTCCAATTACATGAGCATTATAATTTCTAGTTGAGTTTACTTTAAGCTCATTATTCTCTATTTTTGAGATTGTCTTTGCAATTTCCCGAGAGTTCATTTTACCAACTTTTTAACAAATTCAACAGCATCTTTCATAAATGTCCCAGGACCAAACACTGATTTAATTCCGATCCTTTTCAACTCTTTGATATCTTTCTCAGGGATTATCCCGCCGACAACAACATTAATATCAAAAGCTTTTTTTTCTTTCAGTAATTTAAGCACTTCTTTGCAGAGGTGCATATGCGCCCCTGAAAGAACACTCAACCCAATAACCAAGACATCTTCCTGGATAGCTGCATTTACTATTTGCAAAGGTGTCTGCCTTAACCCAGTATAAATTACCTCTACACCAGAATCACGGAATGCATTTGCCATTACTTTTGCGCCCCTGTCATGGCCATCCAGCCCTGGCTTAGCAATTAGAATCCTAATTTTTTTTGACATGTTCTCTACCCAGTTCAAGAGCTTTTTTATTTAATTCAATTATATCCTGTTTGTCCTTGAAATTTTGTTTTATTGAATCAACAACTGAAGAAGTTTTTACTAATTCAGTTAGTTCAAGCAACGCGCCCATGGCAATAATATTTATTGTTTTTTGATTCTGAATTTTTGCAGCAAGCTCAACCAAAGGCAAAGAAACTAATTTAATATCTTTCCTGATAATCTCTTCTTTAATTAAAGAAGAATTTATTATCAAAAGCCCGTTTTTTTTTAATCTTGGAAGGAACTTCTCCAAGCTGGGATGATTAAATGCAATTAATATATCCGGCTGGGAGATAACAGCGCTTCCAATATCTTCTTCAGAGATTATTACATGGCAGTTTGCAGTTCCGCCTCTCATCTCAGGGCCATAACTGGGAAGCCATGTTGCATTTTTATCTTCTAAAACAGCAGCATTAGCTAATATAACTCCGAGAGTTAAAACACCCTGGCCTCCAAAACCTGCAACAATTATTTGTGTTTTCATTTTGTCTTTGTCGTATCCTTTATTACGCCTAATGGAAATATTTTCATCATCTGTTCTTTAACAAAGTTACATGATTCAATTGCATCTTTTTTCCAGTTTGTAGGACACATTGAAAGTACTTCAATCAAAGAAAAACCTTTATTTGTAATCTGCAGCTCAAATGCTTTTTTTATTGCTTTTCTTGTTTTCATCACATTTAATGGAGAATTAACAGATGTTCTCTCTAAATAAGTTGTGCCCTCTAGCTGAGCAAGCAATTCACATACTTTTATAGGATATCCTAAATTCTTTTCCCTGCCAAAAGGCGTTGTTGTTGATTTCTGGCCCATTAGTGTTGTGGGAGCCATCTGGCCGCCTGTCATTCCATAGATTGCATTATTCACAAAAATAACAGTTATATTTTCTCCTCGGTTAGCAGCATGGATTATCTCTGCAGTGCCGATAGCAGCTAAGTCTCCATCTCCCTGGTAACTCAATACAATTTTATCAGGATGCACTCTTTTGATTCCGGTTGCAACAGCTGGTGTTCTTCCGTGAGCTGCCTCACTTACATCAAAATCCCAGTAGTTATAGCCAAAAACACCGCAGCCAACAGGAGCAATTGCAATCATTTTCTCTCTTATCTTAAGTTCATCAACTACCTCGCAGATTAATTTATGGATAATTCCATGCCCGCATCCCGGGCAAAAGTGAGTGTGCACATTTTTCAATGATTTTGGTCTTTGATAGAGTTTCATTTTAACATCATTTATTAATTTATAATTATATTAATAAGCCCGATAACCGCAATAAGAATCCATATCCCGTTAATTAAAACTGATTGATAAACCTTTTTCACAAAAGCAATTGCAAGCAACCCAAATGATCCTGTTAAATTAAGCAGTTGATAAACTAATGAATCCGCAGTAACAATCAACAAAGTATTCAGCGCATATGCTATAAGTATTGCAAATGCCCCATACCATCCAATAACTTCGGCAAACAATAAATTTTTTTTCATTTCAGCATCAATTTAATCTTCTTATGTATCTCTTCTTCGGTTGGAATCATTCCGCCGGGTCTCGCAATTAAATCAACACTTGCATCTGTTCCAAACAAAGACAATTTAACATCCTCAACCATCTGGCCAAGGCTCATCTCCACTACTAGGAATTTTTTGCATTTTAAATTTCTCAAAGCGTTTTCAGGAAATGGCCATAGGCTTATCGGCCTGAATAAACCTATTTTTTTATCAGAAGATTCAATAACATTCTTAACAACTCTTGAAACTGTGCCATATGCTACTATAACAAGCTCGGCATTCTGCACATTGATTGTCTCAAATAGCTGCAGCTCTTTTTTGATTTTTTCATATTTTACATTTAATTCAAGATTATGCTTTTCAAGAGCATCTTCAGGTGTTAAGTAAAGTGTTTTAATAACATTGGGATTCCTTCCTTTACATCCTGTCAGTGCCCAGGTTTTTTTCGGCAAATTTTTTGGTTTAGCATATTTATGCAATGTAAGGGATTCCATCATCTGGCCCAGGTAGCCGTCTCCTAAAATCATTACAGGAATTCTGTATTTATCTGCAAGATCAAAAGATTTCATAGTATAATCATAAAGCTCCTGCACAGAATTCGGACCAAGAACTATTAACCTGTAATCACCATGACCTCCGCCGCGAGTAGCCTGGAAATAGTCTGATTGAGCACCCGCAATATTGCCTAAACCGGGGCCTCCTCGCACCATATTTACAATTACACATGGAAGGTTTGCTCCTGCAATATATGAAATTCCTTCCTGCTTTAAGCTGATTCCAGGCGAGGAAGAGGAAGTCATTGCACGTGCCCCTGCTGCACTTGCACCAAAAACCATGTTAATTGCAGAGACTTCTGACTCTGCCTGAACAAACGGCCTTTTATTCAGGACCATGTGCTTTGCCATGTACTCAGTTAATTCATTCTGTGGGGTTATAGGATAGCCTGCATAAAATTCACAGCCGGCTTCAATTGCTGCTGCACCAATTACATGGTTTCCTTTTTTCAAGACTTTTTTATTTGTCATTTTTTATAAGATTTCAGATAATATTTTTTTTAATTGTTCTTTTGATATTTCTACAGGATTATTTTTAAATTTACTTGGAAGATATGCTTTTTCAACAAAATCATTCATATCTTCTTTTTTTAAGCCAAACTTTGATAAATCTAATTTTTCATTTATATTAAGCAACTCATCTAATTTGTTAAGAAAATCATCAAAATCTGGTGAGTTTGTTGTTTTAATTATTCTTTGTAAGTCTATTGCATCTTTATTAACTTTGAAAAATTCCTTCATTGCAGCTGCACATGCGATCCCGTGCAAAACATTATAATGCACTGTAAGAGGATAAGATATTGCATGCAATACATTTGTACCTGCATTGCTGAATGAAAGACCCGCAAAAAGGCTTGCTTTTGCCATTCCTTCTCTGTATTTTAAATCATCAGGAGTTTCACATGCTCCTTTTAGGTTTTCAAACACAAGCTTTATTGATTCTAGAGAATGAATCTGAGAGATTGGATTTGTATTTTTTGACCAGTATGCTTCAACTGCATGGCTTAATGCATCTAATCCAGTTGAATAAGTAATATCTTTATTCATTGTTTTTGTTAATAGTGGGTCAATAAGTGCAATTTCCGGATAAAGAAAATCATGGACCAGTGCCTTTTTTAATTTCAATGAAGCATTGGTAAGCACTGCAAATTTAGTTACTTCAGATGCAGTTCCTGATGTGGTTGTAATTGCTATAAAAGGTAATCCTGTTTTTTTTATCATTTGATTCTGCATGTGATAATCCAATGTTTCCCCGGGATTATTTACAAGGACTGCAGCTGACTTAGCAACATCCATTGCAGACCCTCCTCCTAATCCAATAACAATATCACAATTATTTTGTTTCAAGAACTCCACACATAAATCTACTGTCTCACAACACGGATTTTCTTCTACTTTGTCAAAAACTACTACATTATATCTATCTAATAATTTAATTACTCTGTCTGTCACACCAAATTTTCTCATTGCTGTCTTTCCAGTAACCAAAGCAATGTTTTTTGGATTAAATTCTGTAACTAGTTCAGGAATTCTCTCAATTGAATTATTCCCAAATACAATTCTTGTTGGTAAATAATAATTTGTTATATTTTTCATTCTTTAATAACCTCAATGCATGCATCAGGGCATATCAAAGCACAGAATTTACAGCTGGTGCATCCTTCTTTATAGACTGCATAAAAATAACCTTTGTCATTTACTTCTTTTGATAATGAAATGCATTTTTTCGGGCAGTTTTCAATGCACAGCTTACATCCTTTACAATATTCTTTGTTTATTTTAATCATTTTAAATCATACCCTAGTTTTATTGCTTCTATGTTCTTTTCCTGGAATTTTTCCGGCAATTTATCTTTGAAATTGATTTTTTTAAAATCAAATTTTAACAGCCTTAATAATTTTCCCATTGCAATCATGTTTGCAAATCTCGCCTTTTTAAAAGCGTTAAAAGATATTTTTTCAAAATCGGTTTCTTCATAACTTATGACTTCTGAGTTTTTAAAATCCGTTTTATTGGCATTTGAAAGTATAACTGCAATATCAGGAGTTATGATTTTGGGATTTTCAATTTTTTCATCCGAGTAAATTATATCTGATGTTATAATGCCGGATCTCACATTTGTGCCGTAATTAAGACTAAAGCAGACATATTTTCCGTTTTCAGTAAATATTTTAGATAGTATAAGAGAGATTGTTTTAATTCCCTGCCCTGCATTTCCTATCAGCTTTATTTTCATTTTTTCACAAAACCAATCTCATTTTTTTTAAGCTCTTTTTTATGGCTCCTGCTCATATTATAATTTTTTTTAAAGTCCATGATTATCTCATAAGGGTGCATATATCCTGCTTTTTTGCCGTATCCCTGATAACAGTTACTCATCACTTCAACAAATGAAAACTCTTTATCTAAAAGAGCCTTTTTTATTACCTGTTTCAGATGATCAAAATGATATACAGTTGATCTTGCATAAAGATTATTATTCGCAAGCACAACCGGCTGTACATCTATCTCTGGAAACTCATTCCCGAAAGGAGTGGATGCTGTTTTTGCATTCAGAGGTGTGGTTGGAGATGCCTGACCGCCTGTCATCCCGTAAATCCTGTTATTTACACAGATAACTGTTATGTTTGTTTTTCTTCTTGATGCATGAAGCAGGTGATTGCCTCCGATTGCAAGTAAATCACCGTCCCCGCTAAGCACAATAACATTAAGTTTTGGATTAGCAGTTTTAATGCCTTCAGCAACAGGAATCGCCCTGCCATGCAATGTGTGGATTGACTCCAAATTAAAATAACCGGCGCTTCTTCCATTGCATCCGATGCCCGAAACAATAACTGTATTATGCTTATTCATCTTTAATTCATGCATAGCCTGTGCTAATGCTTTAACAACTAGGCCGTTGCCGCAACCGGGACACCATGTTGTAGGCAGTTTTTTTAATTTGAGTAAAGTGAGGTAGTCTTGCATTTTAATTTTTCAATATTTTTTTCTATTTTTTTAATATCAATTTCTCCGCCAAGCACCCTGAAAAAGAACAGCCGTTTTCTAATCACTCTTTCAACTTCATGCCTGTACTGGCCGTTGTTCATCTCAACAACAACCACTTTTTTGTAATTTTTGGCAATCAGTCCAAGCTCTTTTTTCAGGAAAGGCCATATCCTTATCGGGCGGAAAAAGGCATATTTATTTTTTAAATCAGATAAAAACCTTGAAACACATCCATAACTAACTATTAATGTATCTGAGTTTTTTTTACCTGAAAATTCATAATCATTATTTTCTTTGGCAGTAACATAAGTTTTTTTAAAAATCCTGTCGATAAAGCTCCTGTACTCTTTCGGGCTCTGCGGCTTGGGAGAATTTCTCTGGTGTGCAAGCCCTGTTATGTGTCTTGCTGCTTTTCCCAGTGGCTTTAATTTCCTTTTTTTTATTTCAATATTGTCATCCAGATTTACTGTTTCATACAGGTTAGCAAGAAAAGCATCACTTAACAGTACAACAGGCATTTCTCCTATTTCAGCATTATTAAATGCCTTAATCGTGTACTTATAGAGCTCTTCAACAGAATTCGGATAAAATACCAGAGGGCAATAATCCCCGTGGCTTCCAAAACGGGATTGCATAATATCTCCCTGAGATGGCTTTGTAGGCATTCCTGTTGCGGGACCAACCCTCTGCACATCAACAATAACAAGCGGAACTTCAATCATGTTTGAATATCCTATTGCTTCCTGCATCAGTGAAAATCCCGGGCCGGATGTAGCGGTCATTGATTTTACTCCTGCAAGACTTGCACCGATTGCACAGTTAATGCTTGCAATTTCGTCTTCCATCTGCATTACCTTGATTTTAGTTGCAGATATTTCTTCTAAAATACTGGAAGCAGGTGTTATAGGATAACCTGCAAAAAGCCTGCATCCGGCTTTTAATGCTCCGAGCACAATTGCAGTATTACCATTAGTCAGTTTCATCTTTTGGACCAATTATTTTTAACAAATAATATAATGTTTCGTTAACAGGAGTATCTATGCCCAATTCTTTTCCTAATTTTGAGATTATACCGCTTAATGCCCAGCTTTCAATTCTTTTTCCTTTTTCAATATCTTGAAGCATAGAAGTCTTAAAATTCCCCAATTGTCTGGAAAAATCAATCTGGGTTTGAATAATTTCATGACCTAATAAAATATTCTTTTTTTGTGCAATCGCAATAACCTCTTTCATACTCCGATTTATTAATTCATTACTCATTTCAGAATTTAGTAATTCAGTAAGTGTTTTTTTTGTTATTGCAGTAATCACATTAAATGAAGAGTTCCATAGAAATTTTTTCCATTTCTCAAGTAGAATGTCTTTAGGTATATTATATTCAATATTTGCCTTCTTAAAAATATCTTCAATTTGCTTTATTCTTTTAGTTTTTTCTCCATTTGATTCATTAAAAATAATTATTCCTTTTGCGCTATGGTTTATTATTCCTGGTTCAGGTATTGATACACCTATTTTTGTTAAAGCTGGAATAAGTTTTCCTTTTCCAACAACTTTTTCAATTTTTTCGTCATTATCAATACCATTTTGTAAAGACATAACAAGTGTATTTTCATGAATAATTGGTTTTATTTGAGAAATAGCTGTTTCTGTGTCATATGATTTTACTGTAAATAAGATAAAATCTACAGGACTGATTTCTTCAGGATTATCAGTAGCATTTACATCAACACGAAAATCTCCTTTAAAGCTCTTAATTGAAAGTCCATTTTTTTTCATTGCTTCAAGATGTTTACCTCTTGCAATAAGAATCACATCAAATCCTGCTCTAATTAAAAGAGCCCCATAATAACTTCCAACTGCACCAGCACCCATTATAGCTATTTTGTTTGTCATTTTTTTATCTCTTGAACCTCAATCGCAAAATCAGGACAGTATCTCTCGCATAATTTACAGCCAATGCATTTGCCGCTGTCTTTTACTCCCTGCTCAGTCATTGTAAGGTTTTTTACAGGACAGAACTTAATGCACAAGCTGCAGCATTTGCACCATTTGTTGTTGATGAGTACCTTAAATTTTTTTTTCATTTTAAATCTTGTTTTAAATGATTTTAATTATTTCATTGTATAAATAATCAAATCTAAAAAATCCGGTTTTCTGGCTAAAATGCCCTACATTTTTTATTATTTTAACCTCTGTATCCAATAATTCAGAAAGTTCATATGCTTTTTTCAAGTCAACAACAGGATCATTATCTGAATGAATAATATAGAATTTTTCACAATTTTTTTTTATTTTTTTCCAGTTATATTTTTTTTTAATGAATGACTTAATTCTTGTATCAATAGGTTCATTTTCTAATGGAGAGATAAATCCAGCAATCAAAAAAGCACATTTGAGTTGATAGAGTTCTAATATATTCAAAAGAAAAACAACACCTAAACTATGACCTATTGCAATAGTATCTTTATTAAGTAGCTCTTTATAATCATTAAATGTATTTATCCAATTCCTAAATGAAAGGTTTTCACCTATTGGAAATTCAGGCACTACTACAGTGCACCCTGTTTTTTCAAGCTTATCTTTAAGCCACGGAAACCAGTTTTTATTAGGATGCCCGTTAATTCCATGAATTATAAATACTTTATTTTTTTTCTTATCTTGTTTCATTTTTCATAATCATAAAACCCTTTTCCTGTTTTTCTTCCGAGTTCTCCTTTCTCTACTTTTTCAACTAATAAAGGGCTTGGCTTATATTTTTCATCTTTAAATCCTTCATACATTGTGTTTACAATTGCAAGCACAATGTCTAATCCGACTAAATCCGCCAGCTCAAGAGGACCCATCGGATGGTTCATGCCGAGCTTCATCGCAGTATCAATATCTTCTTTTGTTGCAATTTTTTCATATAAGCATTGCACAGCTTCATTAATCATAATCATGATTAGCCTGCTAGTCACAAAGGCAGGGCTGTCTATCACAGTAACTGGAGTTTTCCCAAGATTTTCTGAAATTTCAATTACTTTATTTTTTGTTTCAGGAGATGTTTTCTCTCCTAAAATCACTTCAACAAGTTTCATTATCTGTGGGGGATTGAAAAAATGCAAACCTATAACTTTTTCAGGCCTTTTTGTAAAATTTCCTAGTTTAGTTATCGGTATGGAAGATGTATTTGATGCAAGGATTGTCTCTTTTTTGCAAATCTGGTCTAAATTTTCAAAAATCTTTTTTTTTATTTCCTGTTTTTCAGATGCTGCTTCAACAACAAGATCAACATCTTTTGCATCATTAAAGTTTGTAGAAGTTTTAATCTTCTCCAAGACAGATTCTTTGCCTGTAATCATCTGTTTTTTTACGAATTTATCAAGGCTTTTTTCAATTTTTTGCAAAGCTGTTCTTACTACTTCTTCATTAACATCAACCAAAAAAACTTCATAGCCATTCATAGCAAATAGCTGGGCAATCCCATGCCCCATTGTGCCTGCGCCGATAACAGCAACTTTCATTTTTTTCCTCATTCAAATTTTGGTTCTCTTTTTTCTAAAAAAGCACGTATCCCTTCTTTTTTATCATTATGCGTGCAGACATCTGAAAAAGTTTTATTTTCCAACTCTAATAATTCATTCCTGTTCTTTAACCGATTTTTATTAAGAACTGTCTTTGCTTTTACAAAAGCAGTAAATGATATATTCTCTAAAAAATTATTAATTATTTTTTCAGCTTCTTTTTCAGCATCTTCTGCAATTTCATTAACTAATCCAATTGCCTTTGCCTCTTCAGCATTAATTATTTTTCCTGTGAAAAGAATATTTTTTAATCCGGAATTGCCGATTAATTTCTGCACACGGAAAAAAGCGCCGAATCCGGGAATCACTCCCAGCTTTAATTCAGGAAGACCGAATTTTGAGATTTTTGAAGAAATTCTTAAATCGCATGCACATGCAAGTTCAAGACCTCCTCCGAAACAAAATCCATTAATAACAGCAATTGTCAGTTTATCAAGGTCTTCAATTCTATTTAAAAGCTGCTGGCCTTTTTTAGAAAATTCCTTTAGTTTGGAATTATCCATTTCACTCATTTCTTTAACATCAGCACCTGCTGCAAATGCTTTTCCCTTTCCTTTAAAAATAACAATTCTTTCATCCTTTAGATTTTGTATTGCATTAGCTAATTCATTAATCAATTCTGTGTTCAATGCATTCAGCCTTTGCTCTCTGTTAAGAGCTATTGTACAGATTTTTCCGTTTGTCTCTATATTGATTAAGCCCATTTTTCACCTGGTTTTTTTTGTGTTTTGGATTTTCTGAAATAGATATTGCCTGATTTATCTTTGACCTGCAAAACATAATAAGGAACCTCAGGATGTTGTTTTGAAGGTATATTTACCTCTATACAATGCATTACTTCAAGGTTTTCAGGGATAATTTCATGCAGCTCTCCATCACAGAATATGCATTTTCCTATCTTATGCATCCATTGTTTTTTGCATTTATTGCATTTATAAGGCATTTTAATCTCTCTTAAATATGCTGACAACACAGCTTCCAACCATTCCTCCGATATTATGTGCTAGACCTGTTTTTGCATTTACCTGTCTTTTGCCTGCTTCTCCTCTCAACTGTGTGACTATTTCATAAATCTGTGCTAATCCGGTCGCACCAATCGGATGGCCGTTTGCTTTTAAGCCGCCATCAGTATTAATAGGAATTTTTCCATTGAGTTTTGTTTTACCTTCTCTTATAAGTTTACCTGCTTGTCCTGGTTTGCATAATCCAAGATCTTCCATTGTAATCAATTCAATGATTGTATAGCCGTCATGAATCTCAATTAAGTCCATATCTAAAATCTTCATTCCTGCAGAGCTTAATGCTCTTTTACATGCTGTTTTAACAGCAGGCATGCTTGTTCTGGGATTTAAACTTAAAGAGATAGGTCCTGTCGCCATTTCACAAGCCTGAATCTTTATTGAGCGTCTATCTCTTTTTTGTTTGGATACAACCAAGGCAACTGCACCGTCTGAAACAGGAGAGCAGTCATATAATCTCAATTTTCCAACTATTGTCCTTGAACCCTTGATTTTTTCAAGAGTGACTTCTTTTCCATAGAAATGGGCATACTCATTCAAGTTTCCGTTTTCATGGTTTTTTAAAGAGATTAAAGCAAGGTCATCCATCACATTCCCGAATCTTTTTTCATATCTTTCAATAATCATAGCTGCGCCAACAGGAAAAATAAAACCCTGTTCCTGGTCCAGGTTCAGGTCAGATGTTGTGCCAATATTTGTTGAAAGCAAATCTGATGCAAGGCCTGTCATCTTTTCCACGCCTAAAACAAGTATATTCTTGAATTTAGAAAGTGAAAACAAGCTATTGTAAAATGTAGCGCCTCCTGAAGCGCATGTTGATTCTAGTCTAAATATAGGTATATCAATTTTCAAAATAGTTGCTAACAAAGAGTTAAGGTGCAATTGCCCCTGGTTTAACCCAGCCAGATTATTTGAAATAAATATTGCATCAATATCTTTTAATCTTAATTTTGCATCTATTAATGCTTTTGTAACTGCCTCTGTCATAATCTCTGGTAATTCCAGTTCAAGTTTCCCGAATTTTGTCCTTCCTACTCCGCAAATATACATTTTTTTTCTCTTATTCTCTAATCTATGAATTTAATAACCCTAGTAAAAAAAAGACTAGGGCAATTCTATATAATAGCAATAATAATTAGAGAACTTAAACTAGCAAAAATTAAAAATTTTTTGTTTATTCTGCCAGACATAGTTCTAATGAGAACCTAAACTTATATATAAAAGTTATGGCAACTTTTATAAATCACTTATGTTTTCATGCATACATTGCCTTGATACAAGGTTAGCTCAAAGGGACTTGTATCGTGCTGCTTGGGCGATAAAGAAGCAGGAATAGATTGTTTCTTTATTCTGTGCAGTAATCAAAACTAAAGGTGACTCAATATGGCAAAAGAAGAAGAACTACTGGTTCCAAATGATGTTTATCTAAAAGCAGGAATCCATATCGGAACTAAATTCAAGACAAAGTACATGGAGCAATTCATTTACAAGACAAGACCAGACGGTCTAAGCGTATTGAATGTGCAAAAAATCAATGAAAGAACAAAAATAATGGCAAATTTTTTAGCACAGTACGAGCCAGAAGATATTCTCATTGTAAGCAGGCGTGAAAACGGATGGCTTCCAGTAAAGATGTTCGGAAAAATAACAGGCGCACAGATAGTTGCAGGAAGATATCCTCCGGGAATGCTTACAAACCCACAGCTTAAGAATTTTATTGAGCCAAAGGTCCTTGTTGTAACAGACTCATGGCCTGACAGGAATGCTGTACTGGATGCATTAAAAATAGGGATTCCTATCATTGCATTATGTGACACAAACAACCAAAGCAATAACATTGACCTGGTTGTCCCTTGCAACAATAAAGGAAAGAAAAGCCTTGGATTATTATTCTATATATTGACCAAAGAATTCCTAAAAGCAAAAGGACAATTCAAGGAAAAAGAGTTCAAATATACAATTGAAGACTTTACTCCTGAATAATTTTTTTTATTTATTATTCTAAATATTAGTAAATTATATTAATACTGAATTATAATCCTTGGTTTATGTCATATGTAATATACGCCTGGTTGGCTGCTATTTTATATGGCCTTACAAATGTAATAGGAAAACTTACAAGCAAATATACAATTAAGAATTTCTGGTTGTTTAATTTCCTTTTTGCGCTTTTTTCACTTATTTTTACAATTCCATTAGCAATAAAGAATAATGTTGGAATCCCAATAAGTTGGGAAAATCTGATTTTATCTGCTGTATTTAATGCCCTGTTCCTAATTTTTTATATTTTATCATTTTATCATCTTGATGTGACTGTTATGAGTCCTCTGTTTAATTTCAGGACAGTATTTGCTGTATTATTAAGTTTTATTATTTTAAGAGAAGTCTTAACTTTTAACCAAATTGTATTCATTATATTAATAATTTTTGCTGGATTTTTTGTGAGTCTTGATGAAAAGTTTAATTTAAAATCATTTTTCAGAAAATCAGTTCTTTATGGATTGCTTATGGCTTTATTTTTAGCTTTGACAGGGATATACATAAACAAAGCAGTTGCAGATACTGGCTATTGGGAAACAAATTTATTTAATCCACTGATTACACAAATTATATTACTCTTTACACTTCCTTTATTTTATAAAGAAGTTTTTAAAATAAATATAAAACAGATTGGCAGTGTTGGTATTGCTGCTCTTTGCATTGCCCTTGGAAATATCTCTGCAAACCTTGCCTATGCTTCAAATGTAAGTATCTCAACCTCAATAATTTCCTTGCCTTTTTCAATGTTCATTGTCTTTTTAGTATCTCTTTTTAAGCCTGATTTACTTGAGAAACATTCACTAAAGGTTTATGCAATCAGATTTGCTGCTGCATTCATTATGATCTTTTCTGCATTACGGATTTCTGGTTAAAATGATAATCTCTTATTTTCAGGCAAACCAGCTTCTGCAGGCAAAGAAAACAGGAGCTTCTTCTGTAAATATATCTTTAGATTTAGGAAAAACGCAAAATAATATAATCATAAAATCCAATAGATTTATTTTCCCGGATAATCAATTTATTGAAGAACAAATAGTCAAAAAAATCATTAAAAAAGACACAAGCTGTTTTTTCATAAAAAATAACGGCATTGAAAAGATTGAGTTTTTTTCTGAAAAAACCAACAAATACTATAAGTTATTTCCGACTAAATCATGGCCCACAATTGAAATCTCAGGTATAAGGATGCATTGTGTGAAAGACATTACGCCTAAGCAGGATACTATTAAAAAAATAAGCTTTATCAAACCCTGCATTGGCAATGTCCTTGATACATGCACCGGTCTTGGTTATACTGCAATAATGGCCTCAGAAACTGCTGATTCGGTCCATACTTTTGAAAGAGACGATGCAGTCATTGAACTCGAGAAGATAAATCCCTGGTCTGAAGATTTGTTTGACAATAAAAAAATAATAAGAAAAAAAGGAGACATATTTCAGGATATAAAAGAATTAAAAAATGATTTTTTTGACAGGATTATTCATGATCCCCCTAGATTAAGCTTAGCTAATTTACTTTATTCTCAGGAATTCTATAATGAACTATTCAGGGTAATTAAAAAACATGGAAAATTATTCCATTACACAGGCAACCCCGGAGCCAAACACAGGAACATTGATTTAAAGAAAAACGTAATCAAAAGATTAGGGATTGCAGGATTTTCTTCATTAAAAGAAGTGTTCAATGGCGTCACAGGAGAGAAAAAATAATCATAAATTAAAAATACCTTTTTCAGTTATCTCAAACTTAATCTTTTCATTTAATTTAAAATTTTCATCAAAATATTTTCTTAAAACCGCATACCTGTTATTATAGACTGTTTTTTGCAGCTCAACCAGGCAGTCCATTTTTTCTTTTACCAGATTTCCGCCAACCATGTTAACTTCATTATATTTTTCAATGTTCTGATAGACCTGGTTTGCAATTAAGATTATTTTGTTCTTAGCTGATATTTCTTTTAAGATTCTCAACTCCTTGAGCATTGCATTATTTGCCATGTAATGGTTTTCTTTTAAAGCTCGCCTGTAATGTTTTCCGATTGTATCTACTATAATCAGTTTTATTTTTTTATTAGATGCTAATTCTGGAAGCTTTCTGAAAAAATCCCTTTGCTCATTAAAAGAATTAATTTTGAGCAGGAAAATATTTTTCAGAAACCCTGTAGAATCATCTCCGGCCAGCTGAGCAAATCTTTCTGTGTTAAAACCATTTTCAGTATCAATATAGATTGTTTTTTTTCCAAGTTTGGCGCATTCAATTGATGCAAGATAACAGCAGGTTGTTTTTCCTGAAGCAGCAGGACCATAGAGCATATTTAAATTAGGGTAATAATTGTCAATTAATTTCTTAATTGCATCTGTTCCTGGATTTAGCATATTAATATAGGAAAGGTAAGTTGTTTTAAAAACTATTTACATTCTTCCTTTAATCCTTTCCTTATTCCCGAAATAAAATCTCACTGCCATTAATATGTAGATGAACAAGGATTTCAAATTTCCAGAAAATCCCTTATAAATCGGCTTTATTTCAGCTCTTTTTATTGGGTCAAGGTTAGCATCAGTTATAAGGCCCATTTTAGCAAGAATTAAAGTACAGAACCCACAGAATCTCATAGATTCTTCATGTTTCATTCCGGTGTGGTTTTCAATAATTGTTGCAATCTCCCTAAGAGTATACTTGCCAAAACAAAGCGAGTAAAATCTCTTTAGTCTCCTCATATAATCCAATGATAGAAAGAATCTTGTAAACAATGAATTATATACAGGGAATATATCAACCCTCCAATTATAATAACCACCTATAATTATATAATAATCGTTTAACCATAACTTTTTTTTGGTTCTCAGGGGTTTTCCGTCTAATAATGAATTAGGAATAAAAGGGATTAGAGAATGGTCATATTCATCCCATGTATGAGCCAATAAAACACCATATCTGCCATAGTTTATTCCATAATCCGTTGAAGGGTACGGCGTAGATGCCTGCCCGCCCTTAATAGTATCAAAGCCAAATATTTTTTTGAAAACAACTATCTGCTGCTTATAATAGCCATAGATTGTTTCTTCCGGATTAAAGCCCATTAAGGTATATAACAGAATCATTCCCTTTTTTTTAAGAATTTTTAAGGCATTTAATGCTGTGCTTAAATCCTGTCCCTTATTTGTTGCAGCCAGTGCGTTTTCTTCTGCACTGTCTATTCCGATTTCAATGCCAAAACAACCGGCTTTTTTCATTAAAGGTAATAAATTTTTATGTTTAATAACATGCTCGGGTCTTGTTAATGCACACCATTTGATTTTTAGTTTGTTTTTTATTATCAAGTCGCATAATCTTTTCACAAATCCGGGCTGAATCATGAAATTATCTCCGTGGAAATGGAAATTAGTTATATTATAATTCTTAATCAACAATTTAATATGGTTTATAATATACTGTGGAGAGTGCATTCTTAATCTTCTTCTCCAGTGTGTTGGTGAAACGCAAAATGAGCAATTATAGGGACAACCGCGGGATTCCATAATATCAATCATCCTCTCACCGGTATAATGCAGCGGCTTATCATATTTATCCATTGGCAGAAGGTCATATCTTGGAAAGGGCATTTCATCCATATCTTTAATAAATTCCCTTGAAGGGGTTATTTTTATATTATTATTTTCCTTGTAAACAATTCCTTTTATCTTTGAAAGAGTTAATGCTTTTTGCTGATATTTTTCAATTATCTCCGAAAAAGTCAATTCGCCTTCGCCAATAATGCCTATATCGCAATGTTCAATTACTTCATTAGGGCATAAAGTTACATGTGTGCCTCCGTGAACAAGCAGGGACTTGGTAAATTTTTTTATAAAAGAAGAGAGCTGGTAAGCATAATCTGCAGACACCGTCATATATGAAATGCCTATTATATCATAATTTCCAGAACAGCATTTGTTAACTACTTTTCTAAAAGGCAGTTTTTCCAGATGGGGGGAAAATATCTCAATATTCACATTTTTATTATGTTTTAAAACATACGCAGCTAACTCGGCTAACTCTATAGGAAGCCATATCTCGCCTCCGCGGCCGTATTTTGTATATACATCCGGGGCTTTAACCAGGAGAATTTTTGTAGTTTTATTTTTAATAGTTCCCCTCACTAAAATCACGATTGATAAGAAACAGATTGTTTTTTAAATAGTTTTTTATAGTTTTCAAAATTAATATGAAAAAATATGAAAAAAAACTCAACCTGTTTTCCAGAGTCAAGATTTAATAAAGAAAAGAACTATGAAAAAAATAAAAATCTGTTTTGTTACCCAGCAATACGGTGTAAATAGATCAGGCATCGGAACGTATTCTACTAATCTGATAAATAATCTTTCAAATGATTCATTTAAAAAAACAGTCATCTGCCCGGATGATTCGGTTTTCAAAAAAGAAAAAAACATATGCATTTATAGAGTAAAAAAATCCAGGATTGATATAACTCACGGTTCTTGGTTCAGCCTTTCATATGAATTCGCTAAGTTATTAAAAAAACTTGAAAAAAAAGGAAAGTTTGACATAATTCATTTTACTGATGCAAGAGAATCTCTGTTCTATAACTTATGCAGGAAAAAAAACTCAACAAAGGTCATTGGCACGATGAATGACTATTATTTTGCCAGTGCAAGCTTAAACCCTTTTTACTATAAAAGATTCTATAGAGACTGGATAAAAAGATGGGCTTATTATAATTTTGTAAATTTTATGGAAAGAATTTCCCTTCCGAGATTAGACTATGTTATTACCAACACAGATTATATTGGTAATATAATGAACAAAGTATACAAAATCAGCAAAAATAAGCTAAGAACAATCTACTATGGAATCAATTTAAATAGGATTAAAAAACTCAAAAAAATAAAGCAATCTGGCAAGAGAATATTATTTGTAGGCGGGAATTATCAGAGAAAAGGCCTTCCTACAATAATAAAAGCAGTTCCATTAATTGAAAAGAGTATTCCGGATATTAAAGTCTATGTTATTGGAAAAGATCCGAATGAAAATAAACTGAAGGATTTATGCAGGAAGTATAATGTTCTGGACAAATTTGAGTTTCTAGGCCTGCAGGAATATGAAAAAACCCTGAGTTACTTCCAAAGATCAGATATATTTGCTATGCCCTCTCTGATAGAGGGATTCGGCATTGTGTTCCTAGAGGCAATGGTCTCGAAGATTCCATGTATCGGAGGAAATGTGGGCGGCACAAAAGAGCTGATAAAAAACAGCATAAACGGTTTTGTTGTTGATCCAGGAGATTATAATAAATTTGCAGAATATACACTTGGATTAATAAATAACAATAAATTAAGGAAAAAGATTATTAAACAAGGAGAAAAAACAGCTGAGTTTTATACAATAAAAAGAATGTGTCTTGAAACGATTAAAGTCTATAAAAGGCTTCTAGATAAATGTAATTAGAATATTTTCAAAAAGATTTATAATAAAAATAACAATTCTTATTTAAAAATGGAGCTTTCAGTTGTTATTCCCGTATATAATGAAAAAAAAAATATTGATTTATTATATAATAAACTAAACAGTGTTTTATCTAAAATCAGGAAAGATTATGAGATTATTTTTGTTGATGACGGTTCAACAGACAATTCTTTTGAATTAATAAAAAGGATAGCTAAAAAAGACAAAAAAGTAAAGTGCATAAGTTTTCTAAGGAATTTTAAAAAATCAGCTGCATATATGGCCGGTTTTAATGCCATCAAAGGGGATATTGTAATTACAATGGATGCTGATCTACAGGATGATCCCAGAGAGATTCCGAAATTCCTGGAAGGTATAAAAAAATATGACCTTGTAATGGGCTGGAAATTTGAAAGAAAAGACCCATTGCATAAGATAATTGCCTCAAAGATCTTTAATTTTCTTAATTATCTGTTTTTTGGTCTTAAATTACATGACCATGATTCTGGTTTCAAAGCAATGAAAGCAAAAGTGGCAAAAAGCCTTAATATCTACGGTGATCTTTATAGATATATCCCTGCAATTGTTTCAAGGGACGGTTTTTCAGTAGGTGAAACAAAGGTTAAGCATCATGAAAGAAGATTCGGCAAAAGCAAATATGGTTCAAAAAGAATTATTACAGGCGCATTAGATCTTTTAACAGTTAAATTTTTAACAAATTTTAATCAAAGGCCCCTTCATTTATTTGGAGGTTTGGGAATGTTTTCATTTATTCTTGGTTTTATTGCTGAACTCTATGTTTTATATTGTAATATTTTCCTCAAAGAAGCTTTTGCAACTCACCTTGCAATGTTAATTCTTGGTGTATTGTTAATTATTCTTGGAGTGCAGCTAACCGGCATTGGTCTAATTGGCGAACTGGTTATTTCAAAAAAAGAAAACATACAAAGTTATAAAATAAGAGAAACTATTAATTATTCTAAAAATTAATTATTCCAAATTTACATAATAAAGCCTTCTCAACCCCCCGGTCAACTCATAGTCTTTGAACTGCACTTTTGATTGAAGCGCCTCATTTAGCTCAGTTTCATTAAAATTACCTCCTTTTTTCAAAAGGAAATAAACCGGCATGACCTGATTATTATTTATTAAATAAAATCCAAATTGGACAATCCTATAATTATTTTTTATATACTCTGATCTCGGATCGTCATTTAAAATATTAAAGTCCCAACTATAAATAAACAGCCAGTTTGCATTTCTTGCTTCCTCCTGCAGAGAGATATTGCCGGGAATCCCGCCAGTGCCCATTGTATCTGAATGCCACACTATGCCCTGTGCCTGATGGCTGCTATGCATTAAACTCTCACCGGGAAGTTTATGTTGGTTTACATACTCGCCTGCAATATCCAGTCCCTGGAACTGTGTGTCAAACATCCTGTTTTTAGCTTCAATTGAAGGCGGCAAAAGTATTGCAAAAAATATTCCGACAACTATAACAAAGATAATAAGCTGCAATGACCTTGAAGAAATAAATTTCTTTATTGAATTGGCAACAATAACAAACAGATATGCTATAAAAAATACTACTAATGGCAATATCGGATACTGGTGATAATTATGCCCGGAAAGCTTGAAACTCATTAAGACAAACCAGGGAATAGAAGCAATAAAATAAAACAGGAAAAACCTGTATCCAGCATGAGTTGTTTTACTGGTAAAGATCAGTATAGATAATAACAAGCCAAGAACAGCAAACACAACCCCTGTTAATGAATAATTATCAGCTGCATAAGATTTCATGGTATCCCAAAAAGATTTTTCAAAAATTTTATTGAGATTTACAGAAGTGACTTCCTTTTCGATTGAAGAATCCCCGCCCGGCTGTTTATAAATAAACATTGTATAAGGTATCCATAAAGATATAACCAATCCAATTAAAAATGCAGCTAGGTACTTTTTCCATAAGCCCCTGTCAAGAAGTTTTTTAAAAGGAAATATAAACAACATAGGAACTAAAAATAAGAAAAATGAATATTTGGTTATGATTCCCAGCACAGTGCAAAAGGAAAACAAAATTGTGTTTTTCCAGGAAAAATCTTTTATCCAGCCAAGATAAAAGTACACTCCTGCAAGGCAAAAAAATAATGAAGCATTTATTAATTGAACCTGTCTCCCAAAAAACACTAATAAAGGATTTAAAGACATTAGCATAGCTCCAACAATAGCAAGCTCTTCATTTTTGAACAGTTCTTTTACAATAAGATAGAAAAATACCACAGAGCCGAGTGAAAAAAATATACTGATTAATCTGGCTATCTTAAGGCTGTTGCCAAAAATCCTGAATGCCATTCCTGTTATTATGGACGTTAAGGGGAATGTATCTGAATGCGCGCCATACTGATTAACATAAGTGTTGAATATATTTGTAGAAGGAATAAAAAAACCATGTTTGAAAAAACCGTCTCTTGCAAAATTTCTTGCTTCTGTCAGATAATGCATCTCTTTCCAGTTATGATAACCTATTACAGGATAATCTACATGATAGTATCTCAAATATAAGCCATAAATAAGAATCAACAAAAGTATCAAATGGGAAATCTTAAATTTATATTTTTTAAAAAAATCTGGTAGTGTAATCTCAACTTCATCAGATGTTTTCTTTTTTTTCTGTTTTGGCATTATCTCAGAATAAATTATAACTGTTTATAAATCTTTTTTATTGCAAAGACAAACCAGGGTTTTTTTTAAATCTCTGCCTATTGCATTTACTGAAAATCTCTCTCTGAATAACCTGTGCCCGTTTATACTGATTTTTTTTCTCAGCAAAGGGTTATTTTTCAATAATAAAATGGATTTAGCCAGTGCATCCGGATCAGCCATCTTGCAGAGTATGCAGTGCTTTTTATTCTCAAGGACTTCTCTGGCAGCAGGAGAATCTCCTGTAATCAATGGCAGCTTCATTGCCAGGATTTCAAATGCCTTATTGGGGATTACACGCTTTGCTTTTTCTGTATCTCCGAATATACCCAAACCAACATCTGCTTTAAATAAAAGCCCGGGTAATTCTGTAACCGGAACAAAATCTGTAAAATGGATATTATTTGTATTTAGTTTTTTACTTAATTTAACAATATCCTCTTTTAACTGGCCATCCCCGATAATCTCAAATTCAATATCCTGTTTTTCAAGAAGCTTTGCCGCTTCTATTATATAGGAAAGACCCTGCAAAGGTATAAACTTGCCGTGAAAAATAACCTTGAATCTTTTATTCTTCTTTTTTCTTTTTTTCGGATAAAATATCTTGTCATCAGCTCCTATAAATACCCTGATAAATTTGTTTTTTCTGATTTTAAAAGTATTAACAAAGTAATTTATGTGCTCATCTGTGTCCAGCAAGATTATATCTGCCAGCCTGCAGCAGATCTTATCAGTAAAGAACAATAATCTCGCGTAAAGAGACTTTGCTCTTACTGATTTCCTGTCATTGACTATTGAATCATAAATAGAAAAATAAGAGTCAAAAACTAATTTTCCTGGCCTGAATTTATTCAGCAGCCATGTTAAAGGAACATCAAACCAGCCAGGATAGCCAATAACAATGTAATCATAAGTTCTAATCTTAAAAAAATAATAAATCATCAAAAAATAAGATTTAATTAGATCAAGTATAATCCGGATTTTTGAAAGTTTTGTTTTATGTGTTTTCTTATTCCATACTGTCTCAATGTGAAATAATTCAACATCTGCATTTGCTCGCTTTAAACCATTTATAATTATCCTGTTTCTTGAATATTTCTTTTCCCAGGTTCCTAAATAAACAACTTTAATTCTCTTTCCCATGCCAGTAAATTATTTAAATTACTGTCTTTTTTTTAAGTTTTGTGAAATTTATATGAAAAAAAAGATATTTATCACAGGTGTTGCAGGATTCCTTGGCAGCCATTTGGCAGAAGCATTGATTGAGCTCGGGCATCATGTTGTCGGCTGCGACAACCTGATTGGAGGATATCTTGATAATGTGCCTGCAGAGGTTGAATTCTACCAGTATGACTGCAATTTCCTGAATTCAATGAAAAAAATCACAAAGGATGTTGACATTGTCTATCATTGTGCAGCTGCTGCTTATGAGGGATTATCTGTATTCTCACCTTATTATATTAATAAAAATGTCCAGCAGAACACAGCATCTGTATTAAGTGCGGCCATTTCCAATAATGTAAAAAGATTTGTTTTTACAAGCAGCATGGCGCGTTACGGAGAGAATCAAATCCCTTTTACAGAAGACATGACTCCAAAGCCGCAGGACCCTTACGGGATAGGAAAATATGCCAGCGAGCAGTTAATCAAAAACTTATGTGAAATACACGGCATGGAATATGTAATTGCCGTGCCGCATAATATTATCGGGCCAAGGCAGAAATATGATGACCCTTACAGGAATGTTGCCAGCATCATGATAAACCTGATGCTGCAGGGCAAACAACCTATAATTTACGGCAATGGAGAGCAGAAAAGGTGCTTCAGCTTTATCCAGGACTGCCTGCAGTGCCTTATAAAACTCGGCTTTCAGGATGATGTTGCAGGAGAGACAATCAATATCGGACCGGATGAAGAATTTGTTACAATAAACGAATTGGCTTACACAATAGGCAGGCTGTTGGATTTTAAAATCAAGCCAAGGTATTTTAAAGACCGTCCGCAGGAAGTTTTTTTAGCAAACTGCTCAGCAAATAAGGCAAGGAAACTGCTCGGGTATAAAACTGAATACAGCCTTGAAAAAGGATTAAAAGAGATGATTGACTGGATTAAAAAACGTGGTGTTAAGCCGTTTAAATACCATATTGATCTGGAGATTGTCAATGAATTAACACCCAAAACCTGGAAAAACAGGTTGTTTTGATTCTGAAAATGAAATGGAGATTAATAATTGATAAAAAAAGGGATGCCTTTACTAACATGGCAATTGACTATGCTCTGCTTAAATTAAATAAAGCTCCGGCACTGAGATTATACCAGTGGATTCCTCCTGCTGTCTCTATCGGTTATTTCCAGTCCTTAAAAGAAGAAGTTGATATTGCAAAGTGCAAAGAACTCGGCATAGACTATGTAAGGAGGATTACTGGAGGAGGAGCTGTTTTTCATGAAAAAGAATTAACATACAGCGTAACAATAAAAGAACAGAATGAATTTATTCCTAAGGATATAAATAAATCATATGAAGCTATTTGCGGCGCAATTATTAACGGCTTAAAACAGATTAGTATTGAAGCTAAGTATGTTCCATTAAATGACCTGATTGTCAACGGCAAAAAAATATCAGGATGCGCGCAGACAAGAAAAGAAAAAACAATTCTCCAGCACGGCACACTGATAATGGATGTTGATGTTGATAGGATGTTCTCTGTTTTATTAGTTCCAAATGAAAAGATAAGAGATAAATTAATCCAGAACGTAAAAGAGAGGGTAACCTCTCTAAAAAAAGAGCTTGGAAGAGAAGTAAGCTATCAGGAATTATGCGATGCTCTGAAAAAAGGTTTTGAAGAATATTTCAAAATTGAATTTGAAATAAGCGAGATAACAAAAGAAGAATTTGCCCTTGCTGAGAATATAAGAAAAGAACAGTTTGCAAATAAAGAGTGGAATGAGAAGAGATAAAAGATAGTTTGTTTCTGTTTTTTATGGACTTGGTGTTGTTGTGGGAGGTTTGCCTTTGTATACAAGCATTGCATTCGCAATCAATGACAAACCTAAGAGAAGATGTGCACTATATTCTTTTCCCTGGAAAAGCTCAATAACAGAGAATATCAATATTATGAACGCAAATATAGCAATTCCTATTGCAAGGAAGGTATGGAATGGATCTTTATGTATTATTTCAGGAGTTTCTGATGGAGTTGTTTTTTTAATTTTTGCTGCTGCCTTTTTTTTTGCTGCGGATCGCTTAAAAGTCTTTAATTCAGCAGACATTAGTCCATAATCTGCTGAAGTCATTTTAACCTGGCGTTTTTTAATTAAATATTTCTCAACAATAAAGAAAACAAAGACAATAACAACACCTATAATCCCTGAAATTATAATTAACAAACTCTCATTAAAAACTATCATTATAAAACCATTTAAACTATGTTCTTTATATTTTTTTCCAAAATCTATTGCTCTGCTTTTTTATAGAAATCAATTATACTCTCAATTATCTTGTCTTTCCCAAACTTCTTCTGAAATAATTTTTTGGATTCTTCGCCCATCTTTTTCCTTAACTTGTTATACCAGATTAATTTTTCCAGTTTTTCAGAGATTTCATTGACATTTGTTGAAACCAGAATGCCGTTTTTGCCTTCAAAAACAGCATCAAAATTCCCGCCAGATTTAGTTGCAATAATTGGTTTGCCATAATACAATGCCTCTAAAAGTGTCCTTGAAAAAGGCTCCGGCCATCTTGGCAAAAACGCAATTATACTGCTTATATCATAAATATGGGGAATATATTTATAATCTATATCTCCTGTAAACAGAACCCTGTCTTTTATGGTAAGGTCCCTTGCTAAATTTTCAAGATAGATTTTCTGAGAGCCCTCTCCAACTATAATTAAAATTGAATTAAGTTTTTCCTTGATTTTTGCATATGCCCTTAATAATAAATCCACGCCTTTGATTTTTTCTAATGAACCGATATATGAAATTGTCGTTGTGTTCTCTGTTTTTTTTTCAATATCTTTCATTTTGATTATTTTCTTTTTCGGCTCATATAAGGGATATTCTATTCCAATCCTCTTCTTTGCTATTCTGTTGTTTTTTACAAACCATGAAATAAATTTGCTCCGGCAGAATAAGTTAAAGTTTTTCAATGAATTTTTTTTTCTTAAATATTCCAAGTATAATAGCTTAAGAAAAATAGGGTTATATTTAATAAATGAAGTAATTTTCTGCTTCCCGACATAATCTGAAACAGACATACACTCAATAAATTTAAAAAACCCGCAGCCTGAACATATTTTTTTTTCTTTATAAAAAAGATTTGCCTTTGGGCACAAATGCGCATAGCTGTTTATTGTGGCAACTAATTTTTTATTCAGTTTTGCGTTTGCAACTCCTGTTGTTGAAGTTATATTTAAGCAATGAATAATATCAAAATTCTCCTTTCCATCTAATTTAATAACCTCTTTCCTGACTGAATTATTGAATACGAAAACTCTTCTAAGATTTTCTTTTAAATTATCAGGAGAATCTCCTGTTTTCAATAACCTGTAAATATTCACTTTATTTTTTTTTTGAAACTCATTTGAGCCTTCAAAATAAGAAGTCAGAACACTTACATCAATGCCTTTTTCTGCTAAGGATTCCGCAAGTATTTCAGCAGAGATTTCTCCTCCCCCAAAGATTTTCGGAGGGAAGTATTCTGTAACTAATAATACTTTCATTTTTCAACCAAATTTAAATATATCCTCTCAAGCTCATCTGCAATATTTTTTATATCATATTTTTGCACAAATTCCTTCCCTTGTTTTGCTTTTTCTGCATATATTTTTTTATTGCTCAGCAAGTATATAATCTTTTCTGCCAAATCCCTGTAATCTCCAGGTTTAAAGAGCAGGCCGCCCTGCCCTGCTTTGGTAATTTCCCTTGTTGCAGGAATATCTGAATTCACATAAGGAACATTACATGCCATGGCTTCTATTGTAATAATGCCGAATCCCTCTGTTAATGAAGGCAGACAAACCAGATGTGATTTTTTAATCTCTCTTATTACTTCTTTATGATTTTTTAGAAAGCCTAAAAACTTAACATTTTTTTTAATCTTAAGTTCATTCACTACTTTTTCAAGTTTGCTTTTTTCTGGGCCAGTTCCGATTAACCTGCACCTGATTTCAGGGTAATGTTTTTTCAGGATTTTTATTGCTTTTAATAAATCATCTATTCTTTTATGCTTCGCAAGTCTTGCAACACAACATATTGTTTTCTGAGGGTATTTTTTATCCTTGAATTTGTATTTTTTTAGGTCAATGCCGCAATATACAACCTTAATTTTTTCTTTATTTATCCTAGATTTAATTAATTTATTTTTAACATGATTACTTATTGTAATAAAATACTTATTTTTAAACAAGAACAGGATTCTTTCAAAAATCTCCATTACAAGCCCGTCAAAAAACCCAAGATATTTCAGCCAATTATTTTTAATAGTGTCTGCATACATTGAGATACCTGGCTTCCTTTTTACTTTTGAGAGCATATAAGCAGGTAAATATGAAAAAAAATTTTGCCCTTCAACAATATCAAAATCAATTTTTCTCCCTTCAATAAATGCTGAAATCATAAATTCCATTCTGGAGAATACTGAACCAGATTGTATATAATCCCTTGGACTGCCAACACGAAATATATTTATTTTATCTATTTCCTCAAATGATTTAGTGTTTTTCTCTCTTGAACATATTATTGAGATATTGTGTTTTTTCGCGAGCTCTTTTGCAATTAAATATATTCTTGCTTCTATTCCTCCTCTAATATTAAGTTTTGAGCTACTTGGAAAATACTCAGTGATAAACAGAATCTTCATTTTTTCCTTTTCTTCATAAAAGCCAGCTCTCTTATAACAACAGTGAGTTCCCGCTCTACATCCTCTAATTTAACATAAAGCCTGAAAATGAGATAAAATACTGTTCCTATACTCATGTAGATAATAATATCCACGCCTCTTCCTATACCTACAAAATTAGCTATCATGCTAGTCACATCAGGAATAAATGCAGTTATTATCAACGAGCCCCATATAAACATCCAGAAAACAAATTCAGGTATTGTAAGTTTTTTGTCTTTTGTCCTTAAAAAAACCCTGCTTGCCGCAAATAAGCTGAATAATATTGCAAATAATTGGATTATATTCATTTTCATTTACACCATTAATTTTTTTAATATCATTTTTAAGCCTAGCATAATGCTTCTTGACCATGATTGTCCTTTCTGTAATGAATATCTTGTATATAAAACAGTAACAGGAACCTCTTTAAAAGCCAGATTATTTTTTTTAATTTCATGGAAGATTTCTCCGGCATGTTCCATTTTATTGCTCCTGATTTCAATCTGTGACGCAGCATGCCTGGAAAATGCCCTGAACCCATTTTGCGAGTCTGTTACTTTAATCCCATATAAAAAAAACACAAGTAATACGCCTAACTTCAAGACAATCTTTTTAAAAAGAGGGATATTTTTTGCCTTTCCTAGAAATCTTGAGCCTAAAACAACCTCTGCGTTGCCTTTTTTTACAGGCATAATTACTTTTTTTATGTCCTTTGCAAGGAACTGTCCGTCTGCATCAAATGTCACAATTATATCTGCTTTTTTCATTAAAGCAAAGTCTATTCCTGTTTTCAGTGCTGCACCCTGGCCGCGGTTGATTAAATGACTTAAAACAATGGCTCCCTGTTGTTTTGCGATTTTACCTGTTTTATCAATGCTCCCGTCATCAACTACGATAATATTCATGTACCCCTGCTTTTTTAAATCCTGTATTACTTTTTTGATCGAGTTCTGCTCATTATATGCAGGAATAACAATGTATGTTTTATCCATAACCCGGAAAAATAAAGAACAATATATATTATTTTTGGAAATTAATCAATATTTACTGAATAATTCCCCCCATTCTGTTTTCAGGAATTTCCTGATTTTTCTTTTGCCAACAACCGGGTACCATAAATAATCATGATAAAATGCACTGCCGAATATGCATATCTTAAATAGAGGCGTATGAAAAAGGATTGGCTCCAGGACAGGATATTTTGTCCTCAATATCTGGTCAAAAAAAACCACAAGTGATTTTTTTGTTTTGAACCCGAAATTTATTTTTGAAATATCTTCACCAATAACTTCAACCTGGCTTAAATCTCCTTTGCCGAGACCGTAATCATTAGCCATTTTTATAAATTTAATTTTCAATGGCTCAAAACCCATCATTTTTGCAGAGACAGCATCAATTGCCACTGGGTCAGAGCTGGCTAAAATATAATCTTTAATCACCGGCTCCATTGTGCGCGGTCCTGCACCTTCTCCACAGACAGTGCCATCCATTACAGTAAATATATTCGGGTGAATTTCCTTCTGGATTTTTAATAAATCAACCAATACCTCATGTATAAGCTTATGGGAATGATGTCTTCTTTCTGTAATCAGGCCGCCGAATGCATTTTTCATAGAGCCGGTAATTGTTGTATGGCCGTGTGTTTTGACTGTAGGAAGATGTATAATGTTCTTTCCAATAAACATCTCAGGAATCAAATGACCTTCAGGATAAAGCTGTGGAATTGCATCTAGTTTTGCTTTTGGCTTATACTTAACCCATTTTACTTCTGTCAGCGGCTCATATTCAACATTATATTTTTTTAATAAGGGCAGCCATTTATTGCCTTTTGCCCCTTTCCAGACATTTGTAACAACAGTCTTATTTTCAACTGCATGCAGTTTTTTTGGATTATAATTTGAGCCAATCAATGTTTTGAGAACTCCCTCGAGCTGCCATGGTTCTGTTGAGCATGCGGGAAAATACAATGACCAGGACAAATTCAATTTGATTAAAGTCTCTTCATTAACAGGAATGTGTTTTTTAAAATCAGCAAGTTCCATCAGCTTTTTGTAATCATTGAGCACATTGCCTGGTTTTGTTTTTAAAACTATGACTTTTGACTTAGCCATATTTTCCATGAATTCAGCCCAGTTTAAAAAAATTTTCTTTATTGCCAGAAAAATTTATAAAAAATCAATATTTATTTAATTGAATGATTAAAGATTTAATAAAGCTCGCAAGACCTCACCAGTATTATAAAAATCTGGTAATATTTCTTCCTCTGGTGTTTGCTAAACAATTATTTAATTTATCTGCAATCCAGAAAACAGTTTACGGGTTCTTTATATTATGCCTGGTTTCTTCTGTGAATTATATAATTAACGATTTAATTGATATTAAGCAGGATAAAGCACACCCTGAAAAAAGGACAAGACCGCTGGCATCCGGAAGAATTACAAAACTAAGTGCAGTTATTATAGCATCATTATTATTAATAGTATCTTTTTTAAGCAGTTTTAATTTATCATTAATGTTTTTTATTTTTGTTTTAAGCCTTTTTATAACCGGGACTTTTTATTCACTGATATTAAAAAATGAGCCATTTATTGATGTTGTCATTATTGCAATAAATTTTGTAATAAGGGCTGTAAGCGGCGCTTTTGTAATTTCACAGGGCAACCTCCCTTATGTAAAAGTAAGCCAATGGCTGATTTTCTGTCCTTTTTTTTTATCATTGTTTTTATCTGTCAGCAAAAGGGAATCTGACTTGAAGCTGTTAGGAAAAAAATCTGTCTCCCATAAAAAAGTTCTGGGCTATTATAATCTGAGCCTGACTAAGGCATTAACAGTAATCTCAACTACAATATTGATTATTGTTTACAGCCTGTATATCTTTTTTAGTGAATTCACTTATCTTTTGTTTAGCCTGCCTGTTTCCTTGTATGTGATTTTCAGGTATCTTTACCTTGTGGAATCAGGCTCAAAAATTACAAGGCATCCCCATTTGATATACAAGGACAAAAAGATTTTTTCCGGAATCCTGCTCTGGGCAGTAATTGCATTTATTTCGGTATACTTTTTATAGATAATGAAAAATAAAATAATAATCAATGAAGACTGGATAATCCTTATTTTATTTGTTTTGGGTTTAATTCTCAGAATTTCAACGGTAGGTATTTTTGATTATCCAGGAAACCTTAAGGCAGCAGATGCATTTAATCATCAGCTTGTTGCAGATAATATCATCAATACAGGATCCTATAAAAATATGCCGCCTTATTTTGTGTATAATAAAGCAGATATTATCAATGTACTTCCCCCCTTATTTTATATTCATGTTGCAGCAACAGGAAAAGTGACAGGATTGCAGACATGGAATATTTCGGCTATTTTCGGGATGGTTTACAATGCATTCCAGATATTGATAATATATATTTTTGCATCAAAGATTTTTAATTCAAAAAAAATCGGATTGATTGCAGGGAGCATGTTTGTTCTCCCATTTAATATAGACGTATGGATCTATAACTCATACATTGGCATGAGCATCCAGGCACTGGGCAATCTGTTATTAATATTTTCATATTATATCTTCTATGATTACGTAATTGAAGAAAAGTTCTGGAAAACAATTGTTTTAACATTAGCATTAACAGGGATTTACTTAAGCCATTTTTCTGAGCTTGCTGCTTTTATTCCATTACTGTTTATTGTTCTAATTAAGATCATCAAATGCAAAAATATAATCCAGATATCCAGGAGAATCCTGATCATGGGTCTCATTTCAATAATCCCGTTTGTACTTTACATACCAAGGGTATTAATGTGGTTTGAAAACAGGGGCAAAAACAGTATTAAATTCCATATACCTTCTGAAAAGATTCCCCTGCTTTTTCCGGAATTAAGTGATTTGTCAATAATAATATTGATTTTGGCAATAACAGGCTTAATTCAGGTATTACTAAACTGGAAAAAATACAAGGATTTTATTTTATTAGAAGGTTATTTCTTTGCCTATATTTACATAGGCGCAATGTTTATAGTTCCGACTTATATCTTAAGACATAAGGCAATTTTGCCTTTTTTTGTTTATCCGATAGCAGCTTATATTATTTATTCTCTCCTTGTAAAAAATATTGCAAATTTAATCAACCTGAATAAAACAATTATAGTTTTAGCTGTTTGTTTAATATTTATTGCAGCGGGAATCCCTCATTATACTGAATTAAAAAACAGGCTACAATACCAGCATATAACAAAAGAGAAGTTTGATTTGCTGAACTGGCTGAACAGTATAACCACTGAAGATGACTTAATTTTCTTTTTTGACGGGTTTTACCAGGGAGCAAATATGTTCCTTAAAAGGGCAAACTATATTTTAGAAGTTGAAAGACTTCCGGAAGCAGCACAATATATTGCAGAAAACAGAGAACTCCCTGAGATTGATTTTTGCCCGGAAGGAAGCAGTTTTGTTATCAGGTTTGAAAAAGAGCTGTCTCTTTTTAATTATGAAAAACAGGAAATTGGATTTTGTCCTAAACGGTTCATAGACTTTGATTATATTATTTTTGAGCATCTAAACCAGAACATCTGGCAACTGAACCAGTTTATAATTAATGATATTCTCATAAACATAAATAATTTTACGAAAATTTATGAGCAGAACAATATTGTTATACTGAAAAATGAAAAAACAAAGAGATAAAAGAAATAAAGACATGATTTATTTAGGCATCTCCGGATTAATTGTCTGGTTAATTATTGGTGCTGTTTTCAATGATATTTTAAAAGCATTGAAATTCGGAGTTGTTTATTGGTATTTGTTCTTTTTTCCATATCTTACATGGACCTCTCTTTTAGATCTCTCATTTATTGAAAAATTTATTATCTGCAATATTATCGGCCTGGTTGTCTGTCCGACTTTGTGGTTTATCTTATCAATGATCGGTGTCCCATTGAATAAATTTATATATATATTAATTCCTCTATTAGTATTTTTAGGGGGTCTTGGAGTTTGTTTAATGAGAATGAAAAAGTAGCAGGTGGTTTTGATTTTATCTAAAGAATTGAAAAAAGATTTAATTATAATTATTCTTATTTTAGGGGCTTGTGCAACTCTCTGGTCCGGAATAAGCTATAGATTCTACCACCAGTACTGGGAAGAGTCATGGGACAGCAAGACTTATATTGAGATGAGTCAAGGAAAGTTACTCCAGGAAAATACAAATATGAAATACAGGATATTAACTCCCTTGTTAGTCAAGTTTCTTCCCTTTAATGTTCATATTAACTTTTTTATATTAAATTCTTTTTTTGTTATTTCTACAACTATTGTGTTTTTTTATTATTTAAAAAAGCTAGGTTTTTCCAGAATTATTGCATTTATTGGAGTGTTGCTTTTTTTGCTTAATCCCTCAACTCATTATTTAGTATGGGTAAAAGCAGATGCAATTTCAATTTTTCTGCAAACATTATTTTTTTATTTAATGCTTATTAATGCACATTTTATGTGGCTCTGTTTAGTATGTGTAATTGGTGCATTAAACAAGATTCAAATTTTATTTTGCCCTGTTTTTTATTTTCTTCAAAAAAAAAAATTAGTAAGAACCGGTTTGTTAATTGCTTTAATAATAATAACTGTTTATTTAATAAAGTTTAATTTAGGTGGAACCGAAGTTGGAGATCCCATATTTTATGCTAATTTAAAGGATAACTGGTTTGGTTTAAGAATGCTGCTTACTAGACCCTATTATCTTTTAATTGTAATAATAATTTATTCAAGTATTTGGATATTTGCTTTAAAAAATTATAAGATAGCTCCGCGGTTTGTAAAAAAAGCATTTCCTTTGATTTTTTTAATACTTGCACAACTTTTTATAGGTAACTCTGTTTTTAGATACATGTTGTATGCTTATAACATCTTAATCCCTAGTGCGCTGATGGAGATAAAAACACTTGAAAAAAACAGATGAAATAGAATGGATTGTTCAATAATAGTTCCTTTGTACAATGAAGAGAAAAGGGCTCTTCCTTTCTTAAATGAACTCATCTCTTTTTGTAAAGAAGGATTAGAAGATTATGAGATTATATTAGTCAATGACGGCAGCACTGACAGAACATTATCTAAACTTAAAAAAGTGCAGAATAATAACTGCAGAATAATTACCTACTCAAAAAACCGCGGGAAAGGATATGCAATAAGAAAAGGAATATTCAGCTCAAAGGCAGAAAAAGTCATGTTTATTGATGCAGATGGCTCAATTAAGCCAAAAGAGATTCCGAAAATGATTGAAAAACTGGAGGAGTATGATGTTGTTGTCGGAAACAGGTCATTAGAAGAATCAAGTATAAATCAACCTTTATTAAGAAAATTTACCTCCTCTTTGTTTAACCCATATGTTAATTTAATCTTCGGTTTAGGGATTGAAGATAATCTTTGTGGATTTAAAGGGTTTAAATCAGATGTGGCAAGAAAATTATTCAGTTCATTAGATTCAACAGGGTGGATTTTTGATGTTGAATTATTTTACAGGATTAATAAATTAAATTTTACTTTAACAAATATTCCTATTGAATGGGAACACAAGGATAATAGCAAAATGAGTATTTATGATCCCTTTAAAATGGCATTTGATTTAATAGTTTTAAAAAGAAGACTTGACAGTAAGTTTAAAGAAAAAAATGGATTATCAGGATTATAAAACATTAGGCTATCAGAAAGATTACTGGTGGTTTCGTGCAAAAAGAGAATTAATTGCAAAATTCCTTGAAATGCTGGTTCTTAAGAAAAACAAAAAGAAGGTTATAATATTAAATGAAGGAGTAGGTGTCGGTGAAGATATTGAATCATATGAAAAATACGGAGATGTAACTTCTATTGACATTTCCATAAAAATAGTTAATATATTAAAAAAAAAACAAAAAAAGATTTTATTAATGGATGCCAACAAGCTGGATTTTAAAAAAAAGTTTGATATTGTAATTTGTTCAGATGTTCTTGAACATATCAAAGATGATAAAAAAACAGTAAAAGAAGCTTTTCGAATCTTAAAAAAAGGAGGTCTGTTTATTGGCACTGTTCCGGCACATAAGGTTTTATTTGGACCCATGGACCTATATGAAAAACACTATAGGAGATATTCAAAAAGAGACATTGAAAGATTATTTAAAAAATTTAAAAAGGTTTACATTTATTATTGGAATTGTATTTTATTTTTTCCTATGGCTTTCAGAAAATTAATTCTTAAGATTTTTGTTAAAGATGAAAAATCCGAATTAATTAACCTTAATCCTCTTTTTAACTGGATTTTATACAGGATACTGAATTTTGAAAATTTTTTAATTAAACATTCTTTTCATTTTCCAGTGGGTTTATCTCTGTTTTTTGTTTACCAAAAACCCTGAAAATATCAAAGAATAGAGATAATCTCAAAATAAAAAAATCATGGGATTTTTTCAGTATATGGCCTTTCATGAGTAATTAGTATTTTAAGTCTAATCTTTTTTGTGAAGTTTCTTAATATATCTGATAAAATATTTGGGTTATTGGTCATTAATTTTGTTGGTCAAAAATTATTATTTTTAAAGTGAAACTCAGATATCGAAGGTTTTAAATAGAATTTACTTATTTAAAAAAATATGATAAAAAAAGTAGCCTTAATCAGTCCATTAGATAGTTATAGGGCATATGGTCTGAGGTTGGTGTCTTCTTACTTAAGAAAAAATAAAATTGAAACAAAACTTATCTTCTTAACTACGTATTCAGAAATGTGGCAATTATTTTTTAGACAATCTTTTTCTGAGTATAGTAATAACATAATTAAACAAATAAACTCAATAATAAAAGAGTGTGATTTAATTGGAATTACAATGATGAGTATGGATAGGAAAAGAGTTGCTTCATTGTACAAATCATTGAAAAAACTAAAAAAACCGATTATTTTGGGAGGGATTCATCCGACTATCTTCCCTGAAGATGCAATAAAAATATCTGGCCTCATTAATATTGGAGAAGGGTTTGACTCCCTGTTGGAGTATTGTAGAGAACCAACAAGAACAAATATTCAGAATATTTGGAGTATGAATCAAAATGGAAAAATTATAAAAAATAAGATTAGGCCTGTAATACAAAACATTGATAATATGCCCTTTCCGGATTATGGAATTAGTCATCAATTTATTCTTAAAAAAAATAAGATAATTAGAGTAGATAAAAAGATCAGAAGAAAATTAATAGGTTCTGTGTATCATATTTTTGCCAGTTTAGGTTGCCCATATTCTTGCTCATATTGTGTAAACAGCAAATACAAACAAATCGGAAAAGGATATGAGAAGTTCAGATTCCATAGTGTTAATTATATAATTGATGAAATTAAATATGCCCTATCACTTTCACGTGATATAAGATATATTAATTTTTCAGATGATGGTTTCATAGCAATGAAAGAAGAAACACTTGAACAATTTGCTAAAATATACAAAAAGGAGATAAAAATACCTTTTGGAATAATGGGATTTATGCCTTCTTTTGTCACAAAAAAAAAACTGGACATTCTTGTTAATGCGGGAATGAAGAGAACAAGGATGGGTATACAATCAGCTGATTTGAAAACCTTAAAACTATACAGGAGACCTACCAATATATCAAAAATTATTGAAGTTAATGATATGATTAATAGTTATAATAATTTAGTATTTCCCTATTATGATATTATCATGGATAATCCTTTAGTTAATAATGAAGAAGATTTGCTCTCCACAATTAAGTTTTTGCTGAATTTAAAGGGAAAATTTACATTATTCTTATACTCCCTTCGATTTTATCCTGGTACAGAATTATACAATAAAGCAAAAGAGCTGAACTTACTTGAAAAATATTACAACGATAGTATGTTTAATCCAAACTACAAATTGTTAAATTACATTCTCACTGTCATACAGAGTACGCAGAATAAAACCCTTTCACGAATTCTACTTAAAGTATATAATAAAAAAGGCAATATTAAGATTCCAAAGATGTTATTTACAATAAATCAGATATTATTTCTGTTAAGATGTGGTATTGAACATATCAGAAAGCAGGATGTTAGCGGGCTCCCAAAAGTTGTAGCTAATATTTTAGTCCCAAAAAAAGATAATACAAGTATAAATACTGTCAAAAGTTCTATACTTACTTCAATTCCTTAACACAGTACAATGCCCGTGTAATTATAACAAGTCAGGTTAAAAAGAAAGCCCGTATAACTGTATTTGTAACAAGCATCTGTGCAAATATAAATGAGAGCATAAAAACAGATTGTTTAACAAAAGGACTTTCTTTTTTTAATTGTAAAAAATCTGATATTGCACACGTGTAGCTATGCTATCATATGTGACAAATGTTGCTGAAAAGAGAAGAAAAAACACAAGTAGACATTGATTTAACAGGATTTTTCTAATTTTAGTCCCATTTAATCTTAAAAAAGGTTTCACAATATTTAAATATATTCCCAATTTATAGAAATCTAATATTTACATTGTAGAAGAATTATAATATGAAAGCATTTATCACAGGAGGAGCCGGATTCATTGGAAGTAATTTAGTTGACATGCTAATTGAAGAAGGTCATACTGTAACTGTTTATGATAATCTAAGCTCTGGAAAAAAGGATTTTTTAAAGCACTATTTTGAAAATGATAAATTCAAGTTTATTCATGCAGATATACTGGATTTTGAAAAGCTCAAAGATTCTATTAAAGAGCATGATGTTGTCTTTCATTTTGCAGCCAACCCTGATGTTTTACGCGGCTTAAAAGAGACTAATCTGGATTTAAAGCAAAATGCCGTAGCAACATATAATGTCCTTGAAGCCATGAGATTAAATAATATTAATAAAATTGTGTTTTCATCCAGCGGCACAGTCTATGGCAATACCGGTAAAGATGTTGCTGATGAAAATTACAGCGGAAAATTAACTATCTCACTATATGCTGCAAGCAAAGTCTATTCTGAAAATTTAATCAGTGCGTTTTGCCATATTTTCAATTTCAGGGCATGGATATTCAGGTTTGCAAATATTATCGGGAAAAGACAAACTCATGGCGTGATTTTTGATTTTATTAAAAAGCTTAAAAAAAATCCCGATGAGTTATTGATATTAGGGGATGGCCACCAGACCAAGCATTATTTATATGTGGAAGATTGCATTAAAGGAATTTTTTTCGGGTTGAATAATTCCAAAGAACAGCTGAATATTTTTAATCTTGCTTCTGAGGGGACTTGTGATGTGAACTTTATTGCAAAATCAGTCATTAAAGGAATGGAACTAAAAAATGTAAAATTAAAATATACAGGCTCAAAACAGGGCTGGAAAGGAGACGTCCCTGTTTCATATTTATCTGCTGGAAAAATCTGTAATCTAGGCTGGAAGCCTGAATTTAATTCTGAAGAGGCTGTAAATAAAACAGTAAATATTCTGTTAAACAAATAAAATGCAAGTTGTTATTATCTGCGGCGGTCTGGCAACAAGGATGCATCCTTTAACAGAAAAGATGCCAAAATCAATGATTGAGGTCAATGAAAAGCCGCTTCTTTGGTATCAATTACAGTTATTGAAAAAACAAGGCATTACAGATATTATTTTATGTGTAGGCCACTTATCAGAAAGAATCAAAGATTATTTTAAAGAAGGGAAAGAACTTGGTGTTAATTTAACTTACAGCCAGGAAAAAGAATTACTTGGGACAGCAGGTGCTGTTAAAAATATTAATCCTGATTTGATTGAAGATACTTTCGGAGTTTTATACGGAGACATTATATCCGATTTAACTTTTAAGGATATGCTTGAGTTTCATAATGCAAATAATTCAGCAGCAACAATTTTAATGAGAATAAAAGACAAAATTGGCTCAAGTTTAATTAATGTAAAGCCTGATTTTCAGATTATTGAATTTATTGAAAGGCCCTCTCCAGAATTTTTAGAGGGTTTTCTAAAACAGGGAAAAAAAAACTGGGTTAATTCCGGGATATATGTTATTAATAAAGATGTTTTAGATTATATTCCTGAAAACAGGAAATTTGATTTTGCATATGATCTATTCCCTTTGTTGCTAAAACAAAACAAAAAACTAATGGGTTTCCCTGTAAAAGGATTCTGGAAAGAGCTTGGCAAGATAGAAAGGATAAAAGAGTTTGAGGAAGAGATAAAACACTCAGGATTAAATACAAATTAGATTTATGAGATTTTCTCTTTATAAATTTTTCGGCGAAAGCTTTATATAGCGGTTATTTTTGTTTATATCTTGGGATGATTATATCAAAAACACCGTTTAGGATTTCTATTGGAGGCGGGGGAACTGATTTGCCTTTTTATTACAAGAAACATAAAGGCTCTTTAGTAACCGCTGCAATTGATAAATACATGTATATCTCTGTTAACAAAAGATTCCATAAAGGGACCCGTGTCAGTTATTCAAAGACTGAAATTGTTAATAATAATAATGAAATAGAACACCCTATTGTTAAAGAGGCACTGAAATTTTTAAAGATACATGATAATCTTGAAATTACTTCTATTGGAGATGTTAGTTCAAAAGCAGGTCTCGGAAGCTCAAGTTCATTTACAGTCGGGTTGCTTCATGCACTTCATGTATATAAAGGAGAATATGTCTCAAAAAAGACTCTCGCAGAGGAAGCATGCTACCTTGAAATGGATGTTCTTAAAGAGCCAGTCGGCAAACAAGACCAGTATGCTGCTGCTTTTGGAGGGATCATTAACCTGAACATCAACCAAAAAGGGAATGTGCTGGTTACTCCTTTGAATCTAAGCTTTGATACAATAAGAGAGCTTGAAAACAATATTCTTTTGTTTTATACAGGAATAACAAGAAGTGCAAGTGAAGTTTTATCAGAACAAAAAAGTGAAGCTGAAAAAGATGAACAAAAAATGCAATACTTAACAAGGACAAAAGAGATTGGCTATGAAATCAAAAAAGCACTTGAAAAAGATAATCCAAGAAGATTTGGGGAATGGCTTAAGATTCACTGGGATACTAAAAAAACATTTACAAATAAAATGACAACCCCTGAAATAGATGAGTGGTATAACTCAGCACTAAAAAACGGAGCTATCGGAGGTAAAATTATTGGCGCAGGAGGCGGTGGTTTTTTTATGTTTTATGTTGAAAACCAGCATCAAAAAAAATTTAGGGAGTTTATGATAAGCAAAGATCTAATTGAAATGCCGTTTAGATTTGACTTTGACGGCACAAAGATAATATTCAATTCAAGGTAAGGCTGAAAAAAATGGTGCACAAAGAATACATAAATACTTTTTTCAAAGAATGTAAAACAATCATAGATGAAGTTAATAAAGAAGATATAAACAAAGTAATTGAACTACTGTTCAATGCATGGAAACAGGGAAAACAGATTTTTCTAATGGGAAACGGCGGATCAGCCTCCACTGCAACGCATTTCACTGCTGACCTTGCAAAAACAACAATGACTAAAGGCAGGAAAAGGTTCAAAGCAATCTGTCTTAATGATAATATTCCTTTGATGAGCGCATGGGTTAATGATGAGGGATGGGAAAACCTGTATCTTGGCCAATTAGAAAACCTGTTTGAAAAAGGAGATATACTCATAGGATTTAGTGTTCACGGAGGCTCTGGAAAAGGAAACGCAGGCAATTGGTCCCAAAACCTGACAAAAGCTTACCAGTATGTAATTGATAATAAAGGCACAACAATAGGGTTTTCAGGGTTTGACGGCGGTGCTATGAAACAGATCTGCGATGCATGTGTTGTTGTGCCGTTTAATGCAACACCTCATGTTGAGGCATTCCATGTTGTATTGCAACACTTAATAATTTTCAGGTTAAAAGAACTCATACAAAATTACAATGAATAAAGCTGTTTTTCTGGACAGGGACGGTGTAATTAATAAATTGATGTATCATGATGACAAAGGAATATACAGTGCAAAAAACCTTGATGAGTTTATAATCCTGCAGGATGTAAAAGAAGCAATTGCTGAAATTAAAAGAGTAGGATTCAAAATAATTGTAGTCTCAAACCAGCCGGGGGTTGCATTTGGCTATATTAAAAAACAGGATTTAGAAAAAATTGATGAATATATGAAAAGCGAGCTTGGAATCAATTTTATTTACAATTGCATTCATCATCCGAAATATACTGGAGAATGTGAATGCAGAAAACCAAAATCAGGAATGCTGCTGAGAGCTGCTAAAGAACACAACATTGATTTAAAAGAATCATATATGATAGGAGATTTATTGTCAGATATTGAAGCTGGAAAAGTATGCAAAACCACAATTATGTTATCCGAATTAAAATGCGCCCTGTGTAAAATAATGCATGAAAAAAAGATTAACCCTGATTATTTTGCAAAAAATCTTAAAGATGCTGTAACTATCATTAAAAAGCTGGAGGGAAAAAAATGAAAACAAACTCACTCATGTTCGTAGTTTTCATTTTAAATATATATAATAAAAAGGGTGATTTAAAATGAAAATATTTGCAGACACTGCAAATCTGGATGAATTAAAAGAACTTTTAAGCTGGGGTATTATTGACGGCTGTACAACTAATCCCAGCATTGTATCAAAAGAAAAAGGCATTGATTTTGAAACCAGAATGAAAGAGATTATTGAGATTGTGAAAGGACCGATAAGCATTGAGGTTACTTCAAATGATTTAGATGAAATGATTAGACAGTCCAGGAAATTTGCAAAATGGGGTAATAACGTTAATGTAAAAATTCCAATGGGGATTACAGGCCTCAAAGCAGTGAACATACTTAATAAAGAAGGCATAAAAACCAATGTTACTGCATGCATGTGTACAAAGCAGGCGGTTTTAGCGGCAAAAGCAGGTGCCACATTCGTGAGCTTATTCTGGGCAAGGATAGAGGATATGGGCTATAATGCCGAACAAATTGTTTGTGAAACTGTTGAGATTTTTGAAAGGCATAAAATCAAATCAGAAATCATCTTGGGAAGCTTCAGGCAGGTTTCGCATATAAACAGGGCAATGCTTAGCGGAGCTCATATTCTAACAATACCAACTCCTATTTTAATGAAACTGCCCTGGAACCCGAGAACAGAGAGCACAATCCAGGAATTTCTGGACAACTGGGAAGAGTTTAAAAAAAGATAAAAAGAGAGTTTACTAAATTTTATAAATTTAGATATTTATTGAAATATCTTCACAATCTTTCTTCCAATTAAATAAATTGACTTTGGAACTTTTAATTTTACACATAAGTTCCCTGTTTGTTCATATAGCTCTTTTAATAAGAGAACATATCTGTTTCTTATCTTATCAATAATTGAATTTTTTTTAACTTTTTGACCAAAAGAGATACTTCCTACAAACTGTACATTTTTAAAGAATCTTGACTTATACAATGCCTTTTCAACTAATTTTTTTGGACCTTTATGCCCAATTGTATCATGAAATACTACAATACCTCCATCAATAACCTTTGGAAACCATAGTTCAAAATCCTCTCTTACCCCTTGATAAGAATGATCTCCATCAATAAAAATCAGTTCAATTTTTTCTTTGAAATTTTTTGATGCTTCTTTTGATGTTTTTACAAGAGGAATTACTACATCCTCTACTTTTGCTTTCTTAATGTTTGTAATGAATTCATTATATGTTGAATTAAATCCTTCTATTATATGTGGATCAACAGCATAAATTTTGTTTTTTGAACCTTTTTTTGAACCCAGCGCCAAACATACTGTAGATTTGCCTTTCCATGAGCCTATTTCAACAATAACGCCCTTGTTTTTACACTTTTTTGCAAGAGAAAATAGTAACTCAGCCTCTATATCGGATATCAAACCATCAATTTTATTTATATAATTAATAAATTTATTTTTTGTAATAACCTCATTGATAAAAAGATCATTCATTTTAATCTTTCCAAATAAAGATATTTCATTTATTAAATTTTCTATTTCCTATTCTTTTTATCTATTTCAAGTAGCTACCACTTCAGCTCATGCCATTTCACATTCCTGTTTTTTGTTATCATGGCAACCAGATTATTATAAAAATAAACAGCATAAAATAAATAGCTCATTAAAGGCAGTATAAAGAGAAATAAAATATTCTTTGTTCCCTCTAGCTTATTTTTAAAGATATAATAATAAAGCCTTAGTGAATATAATATGCTTAGAGGAGATATCATCAGCAATGATAAAAGTATATTTGAAAGACTATATGCCGGGTTTCTTTCAAGATAAGAGAACCTGCCGTATTTTGCCTGCCTTTTCAAAACCCTTGAAAAAGAATCAGGCTCTCCAAGATGTGTCTCATAGATTGTCAATATATTCCTTGATTTATACCCTTTTTTCAGGACTCTTTTATAGAGCTCTTCGTCCTCACCCATTTTGTTCTTCACATTAAATCCGTTAAGTTCATTAAATATACCTTTCCTCATCAATATAACCCTGCTCGGATAAGGACAGCTGTCAAATGTTTCTTTATCCCTAAGAATCCTTAAAAATCTTTTATTAAATGTATTGCCTTCAACCCTTGTCCTGCCGCCAACACTTGCAAGATTCTCTTTAATTAATGTTTTTTTTGCTATATTTATCCAGTTTTTATTCAGGATAATGTCGCTGTCCGCAAATAAAATAAGTTCGTGCTTTGCCCTCTTGGCGCCGTAATTCCTTGCATATGCAAGAGGCTCTTTTCTTGGGATTATATAAACTGAAATGTTACTGTTTTTTTTATATCTCTTATCTATTATTTCAAGGGTCCTGTCATCTGAACTTGCATCAACTACTATTACTTCATCTACCTGCGGCAGTATTGAATCTATGCATCTTTTAATGAATTTTTCCTGGTTTAGCGGACATACAACTGCTGAAACTTTCATTTTATTATTCCGTTTGCTCCCCAGCTGTGTTTCATTCTGGAAATCTTAACTTTTTCTAATTCCGTTCTATGGAACCAGTCATTAATATCTTCTTTTTTCAGGTATACCTGGTGAGGAGGTGAAATTATATCATACATCATTGAAAAAATAATCCTGAAATTGAATTTTGAAAAATAATTGAATGTAAAATTCAATGGCAAATATTTAGCCTTATCTGTTAATTTATTTAATGGCATGTAAATGAATTTCGCAAGTGAAAACACAATAAGTGTATTAAAAAAAGCAAGTGTTTTTATCATGGGTGTAGGCAGCTTGGTAATAACATGTTTTCGCAACGGGTCAATTATATATTTCAATAGTTTTGTGGGTTGCCCGTAAACCCATATAGCAATTGTACTTCCTTTTTTACCGAATTTCAACAAACTTAAAAACCCTTTTTTTGGATCCGGAAGATGGTGCAGTACACCTATTGAATAAATAAAGTCAAATATGTCTTTTTTAAAAGGGAGATTATAAATATCTGCCTGGATAATATGGACATTATTTTTTTTGTTGTTAATATATGCAACTTCAACAGCTTCACTTAAATCTATACCTATTATTTCCTTAGCGCCATACTTCCTGGAATAGTAAATATGCCTTCCAGTGCCGCATCCAGCATCAAGGATAAATTTTCCCCTGAAGAATCCTTTTTTTATAGGATAAAGCCATTCTTTAAATTGAGATTCATAGATTTTATGAAGCTCTGGAAATTCTTTCCATTCATATCCGAAAATCTTTGCTGTTTCTGATTTATCCCTCAGGAAGTTTTCTTTTGTTTTGGAGATTCCGGGAATTCTTGATTTATATTTATTAAAAAAGTCCATGTTTTTTGAAAACAATATCTGCTCTTTAAGAGAATCATTTAATATTCTCGGGATTCCGTTGATTACTGGATACCAGTGCTGGTTTGCACAAGTTAGAAGTCCGTCCTGAATCTCTGACTTTTTCTTAAAAATAGTCAAAGAAAGTTTTTCTTTGCAGAGAGGACAAACAAGATATTTCAATAGTTTCTTTTTCATCTAATTTTCTGTTTTTTAAAATCTTAATAAATTTATCGTTTATAATTCAAAATCTTATTAAACAATCTCATTTTTTATATGATTATGTGCGGCATTATCGGCTTTAACTGGGAAGATCAAAAATTAATCAGAAAATGCACAAATATTTTAAAGCACCGCGGGCCTGATGCTGCAGGCTATTATACATCAAAAGGTGTTTCTTTTGGACAGAGAAGACTCGCTATAATTGATACTTCTGTTAAAGGCAACCAGCCGATGTGCAATGAAGAAGGTAATCTATGGATAAATTATAATGGTGAAACATACAACTATAATGAACTGAAAGCTGCACTTAAAAAAAAGCATAAGTTCATTTCTAGAACAGATACAGAAGTGATTCTTCATCTATATGAAGAGCTACAGGAAAAGTGCCTTGATTTATTAAACGGCATGTTTGCAATTGCTATATGGGATGATGACAAAAAAGAATTGTTTATTGCAAGGGACAGGTATGGTATAAAACCATTATATTATTATTGGGACAAAACTAAATTCATATTTGCATCTGAGATCAAGGCTATTCTTGAAACAGGTATCAATAGGGAAATTGATTTAGAAGCATTAAATAATTATTTTACATACAAATTCTCTCTGGGGCCAAAGACCCTGTTTAAAAACATTTACAAGCTCCAGCCTGGCCATTTTCTAAAACTAAAAAATAATAAATTAATAATAAAACAATGGTATGATTTAAACTATAACCCACTAAAAAAATCAAAAGACTATTTTGTAAAAAAGATTCAGCATGAACTGGATTTATCTGTGAAGCGAAGATTAATTTCTGATGTGCCGATAGGAGCTTTTTTAAGCGGGGGAATTGATTCAAGTGCGGTTGTTGCCACAATGTCTAAATTTTCTCAAGAGCCTGTACAAACATTTTCAGTTGGTTTTGAAGAAGCTTCTTATAATGAATTGCCTTTTGCAAGGAAAATTTCTGAGAGATATGAAACTGATCATCATGAAATTATTATGGATTTCAATCATATCAGGGAGCTATTGCCAAAAATCACATGGCATCTGGATGAGCCTTTTGGGGATTTTGCATGTATTCCAACGCACATGGTCAGCGAGTTTGCAAGAAAAAAAGTTACGGTTGCACTATCAGGTGATGGTGGTGATGAATCCTTTATAGGGTATAGGCAGGCTTTATTCCAGCATCATGGAAGATTTTATAGCAAACTGCCCGGAGTTATTAAAAATTCAATTCTAAATTTAAGTAAGAATTTTCTAAACAAAACAGGTAATGAATTAAGAGCCCTGAAGAATTACTCTATTAACAATGATGCTTTAAGAAGCCTTTCCTGGAATATGTTTATTGATAATGACTTAAAAAAAAAGATTTATTCATATAAATTAAAAGATTATATTGGTTCTGAAAAAAATATTTTAGACAGATATAATCCCAAAATCAAAAACTACGCTGAACTGAATAAAAATCTCTATACAGAGATAAAAACATGGCTGCCTGATGATGCCCTGTTTAAGGTTGACAAGATGAGCATGATGAATTCCCTCGAAGCCAGAGTCCCTTTTCTTGATCATAATATTACAGAACTGGCAGCCGGTATTCCTGTTAAACACAAGGTAAACGGCTTTGAAACAAAGCATATTTTAAAGCTTGCAATGAAAGACAGACTGCCTAAAGAGATTATTTACAGGAAAAAACACGGGTTTAATCTTCCTACAGGCGAATGGTTCAGAAAAGAATTAAGAGAATTCACAGAAGAGATTATTTTTGACAGGGAATTAAAACCATTATTAAATTTAAAATCAGTCAGCAAATTATTTAATGAGCATCTGAATAAGAGAGAAGACTACCGCTATCAGTTAAACACATTATTGAGTTTCGGATTGTGGTATAAGATTTATATTAAAAAAGAGAACTATAAAAAATTTAATTAAAAAACCACCAGTTAACCCTGTTGTGCCTGTAAAGCCAGGAACATTTCCTGCATAGGGGGATTTTATCTGCTTTATTTTTTAAATGCAGCAATCTTAATCTTTTAAATTTATCACTGTCCCATATTTCCTTAATGGTCTGTTTATTTAAATCACCTACAATAACTTCACCATCATAATCAACACAGCACATCACTACTTTTCCATTGCTCATTACCTGCATTGCTTCCCAGATTCTCGTGCATGGCCATGGCTTTTTTGATTTTTTTACTTTATATTTTTTCGGAAGCTTGTTTTCCTGTTCCCGGGTGTCAACAACACTAAACCTTATATTATCAGCAAGATTTTTCCATTGTCCCTTAAATTTTTCAATTTCAGCTAAATTCTCATTTGTGATTACATAATTCAGCTCGATTCTTGGTTTCTTGAGTTTCCTCTTATCTCTTTCTTTTATTAAATTCAGAATATTCTCCTTAACTGTATCATAATTCAGGCCTTTTCTGATTTTTTCATATGTTTTTTTAGCTGCACCATCAAGGCTGAAACTGATATCATCTACTTCCATCTCAAGAATTCTGTCAATATTTTGTTTATTTAAAACAGAACCATTTGAAAAAAGATAAATCCTCAGATTGTTGTCTTTAACATACTTTATCCTCTCAAACAGAAGCGGGTCTAAAAAAGCCTCATTATAAAACGTTAAATCAATTGTCTTAATATTGTTATTTTTACAGTCATCAATGATTTTTTTGAACAATTTCATCTGCATGAGCTGTTTTTTCCTGGTCATTTTTTTATAAGGACAAATTGTGCAGCGGGCATTGCAGACATTGTACGGCTCAATAAGGATATAACCTGGAATTTTTATTTTTGTAGCTATTTTTTTAATCTGATTTTTATACAAAAAATCGTAAACTTTATCAAAAGGGAAGGTATTTATTAAAAAGAAAAGGGTTTTTTTGAATAACAGGTTATTATTTGCAAAAGACTGAAATTTTTGTTTAATTAAATTAATCATCTTTTAAAAAGAAAGAAAAGGTTTTTAAATAGTTTACTTAGAAAAGTTTATAGGATGAATAATCAAAGGTCCATACAAATGAGTAATGAAATTCTGGAAAAGGTAAGATATTTAATTTATAAATTTGCGGAATATAAAGGTAAGGATATAGAAACCGGCAAATTTCTTGATTTTAATGGAATTCCCTTATTTTGGTTTCTAAAGGATAAATTAATCAGAACGCCGTTTAATATAAGATCCTGGAATTTACAGGACAATATTAATGCATACCTGAAGAATAAGAAGAGAAGCATTTTATATAAAATAAATAAGAAGATTGCATTTGGCCTTGTCTTAATGTATCTAAAATTTGTTTTTTATTTCAGGTGGTTTACCTGGAAATTGAACAGGCCCGAGACAACTAATTGCAGCAGAGAAGGGATATTGTTCCAGACATATGCAGACCAGATCCGGACAATAAATGACAAAGTAACTGCCTACAGGCTGAGCAGCATCATTGAAAAAATAAAAAAAGATAATAAATTTGAATGCAATTTAGTTTCGATACAACCCTTATCATATTTCTCAAATATTAAGCCAAGCATGGATTTTCTAAGGGCAGAAGATTTTTTTGATGATACCCTGTTTAAAAAATCCCTGCGTAAAGCCAGGGAGTATAATTTCAAATGGAAAAGGCTCAGTAAAAATAAAATAAAAAAGATACTTGCTCTCAAAAACAAATCATTCTATCCCTATATTGAAGAAGAATTTAATTTCCTGTTTTCAGAAGAGTGGTTAAGTATTGTCTTTTTATATTATTATACATTTGAAAAAATCATAAAGCAAAGGAAGATCAAGCTGATATTTTCTACCTGGGGCCTTTTAGATGAATGTGCGCATGCCGCTGCACATACAGGAAATATTCCTTCTGTTATAATCCAGCACGGACCATTATTTGAATTGGAGTATCTTTATCTTTTGGAAAAGCAATATTATTTTACATTCGGAAAACCCCAAAGAAAGATTATTGCCAAATACCAAAACAAGGAAGCTTTAAAACGAATAATTGCAACAGGAACTAATTTATTTGAAGATCTTAAATTTGAGATACAGCAGAATCAGGATATTTCAGGACAATATGTTCTCTTATTTACCCAGCCTGTTGTTGAAGATAATTATTTTAGCAAAAAGCAATATTCATCCATTATTGAGACCATACTGAAAAACCTCAAAAACAGAGGATTTAATAAGGTTAAAATTAAACTGCACCCGGCTGAAAAGCTGATTAATTCATATTACAACTTCAAGAACAGATTCAAAGATATGGATATTGAGATAATAAGGTCTAAAAGTGATCACAATAACCAGAAAATACTGCACAATTTAATAAAGAACAGCCTGTTCTGCATTTCTTTCGGATCAACCTGTATGATTGATACAATCCTGATGAACAAACTGGTTGTTTATTTTGTTGTTCCGGGATATGAGCAAATCGGCGGTTATGAATACAATGAACTAGAAACCATTATAAAACAGGGAATAAAAGATGATTTTTCAAAGGTAGCCAGGATTGTGAATAATAAAAATAAACTCACAAAAGTCCTTAATAAAAACCGGAGAGAGATTGAAAAATATTTATATCAGCCTTTTAACGGGACAGAAAATATTGTAAAAGAGATTTACAGAATTGCCGGAACCTGATTTAAGACGAACATGATTGCATTTAAATAATCTATTTACTCTGTTGCTCGTTTTTGTTATAATGCCTGGCACCACGAAAATTAGTTATCCTGCCCTCATACAAGTCTTTGAATTTCCGGATAAGCGCATTTGCCTTTTCCATATCTCCTTGGGTATGCTTATAATGGTCAAGAATAAGCTCTGTGTTTGCTTTTAACAAATGCTGATATGCTTCTTTATCTGGCATATCCATAAGGTTAACTAAAATTAAATCTGAATTTATAAACCTGTTAAAAAAATCTTCAGGACCTTTTAGTTTCCCTAGCTCAATCAATTTATAATATAAATCAGATCCGGGATAAGGCGTAACAGGTCTGATTGTACGGCATTGGTCATATGTGTTGTATCTCTTTATTAATGCAACATTCTGCTTCAGGGTTCTTTCGCTATCACCTAAATTATTCCAGAGAAAATTAAGACCCATCCCTATTCCTCCTACCTTCTTAACAACCTCAAGCGTCCTTATATTTTGTTCAACAGTCGCATTTTTATTCATGAGTTTAAGCACATTATCATCGCTTGATTCAAAACCGAAATTTATAAATTGGCAGCCGCATCTTTTAAGAATCCTCACCATTTCTTCATCCATAATGTCAACTCTTGCATTGCAGGAGAATTTTATTTTCAGATTTGCATCTTTAAGTGCTTTTTCAAATTCCAATAACCGTTTTTTATTTAATACAAATAATTCATCCATGAAAAAATAACAATTCAAACCATATCTGTCATATAATTGTCTGAATTCTTCAATAATATTTGATATACTTCTTAATCTCAGCCCTTTTTCAAGCCTGTAGCAGAAATTACACCTGTTTACACAGCCCCTGCTCGTGAGGAATACAAAACTTTTTTCATTTGACTCCTGATTAAATAATTGTAAACAAGTAGTATATTTAGCCATTGGAAATATATCCCACAAGGGAAAAGGGATGTTGTCCAGATTTTTAACAATATTATTTTTTTGCGTTATTCTTATTTCATTATTTTCAGGGTAAGCAATGCCATGCACTTCTGATAAATCACCATCTGATATTTTGCATTTTAATAATTCAACAATAGTGTTTTCTGCCTCGCCTATAGCAATAACATCTGCCTGTGTGGTTTTTAGCACATATTCAGGAATCGGAGAGGGACCGTGACCACCTAAAACAAGCCATGCATTTTTCTTATTCTGATTAATAACTCTGCTTAAATCAAGAACTGTTTCCTTGAACCTGGCAGCTAAAAAGCCCAGACATATTAAATCATACTCGTTTTTCTGCAAATGCTCTGCCAGCTGCTCATGGGTATAATGAAATATATCCATACAGTATGATTCAACATAAGCTCCTTTATCATTAAGAACAGCAGCAAGATAACCTGGACCTAATGGAAACTGATTATCTTCCTGGTATACATCATGAATTATAAACAATACTTTGTTTTTTTTTGTGAACATTGCTACATCACTTTTTCTAATCCTGAAAATTAAGTTTAATTTAAAAAAGTACCTGAAATATCCTTTTTTATATACTTAAGCCGATTTTATCTCTAATTTATTTAATGAAATCTTAAATTTTAAGATAAAAACCAGAAAAAATACGAAAAAATACGAAAAATATAAATATGAATCTTAAATTTTAATTACATATATGAAAAGCCTTTGCTTAATTTAAATATAACAATTGATACTAAAAAATAAGCGAAGGCACAATAATTTGTCAAAAAAACGGAGGTTTTCAATCGATGGTTGATTTAGACAAAAAAAACTGTCTTATTCTGAATCTGCTTCAGGAAGACTGCAGGATGTCACTGACTGACATAGCTAAAAAGGTCGGGCTTTCTGTTGACTCAGTAAAAAAAAGAATTGAAAAGATGAGAAAAGAAAAGATTTTTAACCCGAAAATCCAGCTGAGACCAAGGATTCTTGGATATCCCTATATTGTAGACATAAAAGTAAAGTTGCACAACTATGACCATAAAAAAGTACAATCATTCATAGAATTTGTAGTAAAACACCCGCGAATTGCAGAAGTATTTTCAATCTCAGGTGAATATGATTTCACACTTGTCATAATTGCCAAAAACCATGAGGATTTGGCAAGGGTAAGTGACGAGATTAAAAAGAAGAACAGCAATCTTATCAGCGAGTGGTCTGAATCACTTACAACTGTAGCATACAAATTCGAAACATATGACCTGCTTAAACTGAAGGAATATGATGATAAAGACAGGGTAGATCCTTATGTATGGTAAGAGAAAGATTATCTCAATAATTCCTGCCAGAGGCGGCTCTAAAAGAATTAAAAAAAAAAATATTAGATTATTAAAAGGCAGGCCGTTAATTGCTTATTCTATTGAGCAATCCCTAAACTCAAAATATATTGACAGGACAATAGTATCTACTGAAGACCCTGAAATAAAAGCCAGTGCATTGCTATACAAAGCGGAGATTATCGACAGACCAAAAGAACTTGCAGAAGATACGTCTAAATCAATTGATGTATTAAAGCATGTTTTAAATTATCTGAATGCAAATGAGAAATATATTCCGGATATTGTTGTCCTGCTGCAACCAACATCTCCATTAAGAAAAGCCGAGCATATTGATTCTGCAATAAAAATATTTGCTGACAATAATGCAGACACATTGTTTTCTGTGACAAAGAGACATCTTGGTCCGCAGTGGATTTTAAAAAAAGAGAAAAATCAAGTAAGATTTCTTTTTGAGAATGATTTTAATGTCTTAAGAACACAGGATGAAGAAGAAACCTATGAAATAAACGGGGCTATTTATATTTACACATCAGATGTAATTTTTAAATCAGGTAATTATGGCTATGGAAAAAGGGTATTCCCCTTTCCTATGGATAAGATCAGTTCTATAGATATTGATGAGCCTATTGACTGGAAGATAGCTGAAAAATTAATGGAGATAAAATGAAGAAAATCAGAATTATTCCAAGACTGGATGTAAAGGGACCTAATGTTGTCAAGGGAATACAAATGGAAGGTTTAAGAGTTGTAGGCAAGCCTGATTTGCTTGCTAAGAAGTATTATGAGTCAGGAGCTGATGAAATAATTTATATTGATATTGTTGCCAGTTTATACGAGCGAAACAATCTTCTTGAGGTAGTTGAAAATACAACCTCTAACGGGATTTTTATTCCTATCACTGTCGGAGGAGGTATAAGGACCATAGAAGATATTAAGAAACTGCTGAGAGCAGGAGCAGATAAAGTTGCAATTAATACTGCTGCAATAAGAAATCCCGGATTTATTAATCAGGCTTCAAGAATGTTCGGATCACAGTGTATAGTAGGCTCTATTGAAGCAAAATATCATGGAGAAGATAAATGGGAGAACTATATTGACTGCGGAAGGGAAAGAACAAATCTAGATGCTATTGAATGGGCAAAAAAATTAGTTGAATTAGGTGCAGGAGAATTGCTTGTTACTTCTGTGGATAAGGAAGGGACAAGAAAAGGATATGATGTTGAACTAATAAAAAAGATCTCATCTGTGGTTGATGTGCCGGTTATAGCTTGCGGAGGAGCTTCTAATGAAGCAGATATACTGAATTGTCTTGAAGTAACCAGATGTGATGCTGTTGCTTTTGGTACAATCTTACATTATAATGAAACATCTATAGACCAAGTAAAAGCTTACCTTAAAAAAAATAATTTTTTAATGAGAGAAAAAAATGAATGGCAAGTTGAACAGCCAAATATCAATAATAAAAAGACCCTCTCTGTTATTGATTACGGAGCAGGCAATTTACAAAGTGTTGTAAATGCTTTCAGGTTTTTTGGGAACAAAGTAAAGATTATTGAAAATCCTGAAGAGATCCTAAAGTCAAGCCTTTTGGTTTTACCAGGGGACGGGGCATTTGGTTATGCTATGCAGGAGCTTAAAAACAGGGGTTTTATTGAACCGATTAAAAAATATATTAAGAACAATAAACCTTTTTTAGGAATCTGTCTCGGAATGCAGGTATTGATGAGTGAAAGCTTTGAGTTCGGACATCATAAAGGGCTTGATATTATACAGGGAAAAGTAGTTCCTTTTAAACCTAAAAAAGAGGTTAAGGACACATATTACAGGATCCCTCACATGGGTTGGAATAAGTTAACACCTAATAATGGATTCTTTAATGAGTTTATTTCAAATAAGTCTTCTTGCTCAGAAGCTTATTTTATTCATTCATATTATGTTTATCCTGAAAACCCGAAAAATATTGTTGCAATAACAACATACGGTGAGCAGAAATTCTGCTCAATATTAAGAAGAGACAGTCTGTTTGCAACACAGTTCCACCCGGAAAAAAGCGGAGCATTGGGTATGAGTATAATACAATATTTTAGTTCTTTATAAAGGTGAAAAAATGAACAATAACGTAGAAGCATATTATGGATTACCAAAAGAAGTGAAATACTGCAAACATTGTGTTATTTCAAATCAAAGACCTTCTTCTTCACTGGAATTCAGACATACAGTTAAATCCAAAAAACACACCATCAACTTTGATGAAGAAGGAATCTGCGATGCATGCAGAGTTTCAGAATTAAAAGAGAAAATCGACTGGAAAAAAAGAGAAAAAGAATTAAAAAGATTATGTGACAAATACAGAAGAACAGAGGGTAGGTATGATTGCATAGTGCCGGGAAGCGGAGGCAAGGATAGCACAATGGCAGCATGGCTGTTAAAATACAAATACAATATGAACCCTCTTACTGTTACATGGGCACCTCATTTATTTACACCTTACGGGTGGCGTAATTTCCGCGCATGGACTCAAAAAGGGGGATTTGACAATATACTGTTTACACCAAATGGCAAGGTACACAGGTTATTAACGAGATTAGCATTTGTCAATTTACTTCACCCATTCCAGCCGTTTATTCTCGGACAAAAAAACATTGGGGCTAAATTTGCATTAAAGTATGATGTCCCTCTAGTATTTTACGGTGAAAATGAAGCAGAATACGGCAACCCAAAAAAAGATGTTCTTTCTTCTCTCAGAGAAAAAAAATTTCATTTACATGGAGATTATATGAATTTATTCCTTGGAGGAGTGCAGGTCAGAGAGCTTATTAAAAAATACGGATTAACTATGACTGACCTTGATCCTTATCTTCCTCTTGATCCGGATAGTGCAAATAATAAAGAAATCAATGTACACTACGTCGGCTATTATGAGAAATGGGATCCCCAGGAAGCTTATTATTTTGCTGTTGAAAAGATAGGGTTTCAGCCAAATGACCAGAGAACCGAAGGAACTTATTCAAAATATAACAGTATTGATGACAAGACAGACCCTTATCATTATTGGACAACTCTTATCAAATTCGGGATTGGAAGAGCAACCTATGATGCATCCCAGGAGATAAGGAATAAAAAGATCACAAGGGATGAAGGGATTGCATTAGTAAAGAAATTTGATTCAGAATTTCCAAAACGATATTTCAAAGAATTTTTAGAGTATCTGGATATGAGCAAAGATGAATTTTTTGAGACAGCGGATAAATTCAGGTCGCCTCATTTATGGAAAAAGGAAAAAGGAGAATGGAAGCTGAGACACCCAATATGGGAGACTGAGAAATGAAAGATAAAATTAAGATTGGCAACAAAATAATCGGACAAAATCATCCCTGCTTTATTATTGCTGAAGCCGGAGTCAACCATAACGGAGATATTAAAATTGCAAAGGAATTAGTTGACAAAGCCCTGGAAATCGGTGTTGATAGTATTAAGTTCCAGCTTTTTAAAGCAGAACTGCTTGTAACAGAAAAAACAGAACAGGTCGAGTATTCAAAAAAAAACACAGGAAGTGATGAAAGTTATCTTGAATTATTAAAAAGGATAGAATTAACAGAAGAGCAACACAAAATCATGAAAGAGTACTGTGACAAGAAGGGGATTATTTTTTTATCAACACCTCACTGCGGCAAATGGAGTGCTGATGTTCTTGATAAAATTGGAATTCCCGGATTTAAAATTGGTTCAGGAGATTTGACTAATTTGCCGTTTTTAGATTATGTTTCAAGATTAGGCAAACCAATCTTTCTTAGTACGGGAATGGCTAATTTACAGGAAGTCAGAGAAGCTGTAGATGTGATTAAGAAAAATAATGACCAACTCATATTACTGCAATGCACTACTAATTATCCAACGCTTCTTGATAAAATTAACCTGAGAGCAATGCTTACACTTAAAAATGAATTTAATTGTCTGGTCGGATTCTCGGATCATAGTGAGGGAATTGAAGCATCTGTAATAGCGGCATGTCTTAACGCTAATGTAATTGAAAAACATTTTACACTTGATAAAAAAATGTATGGCCCTGACCACAAAGCTTCTGCTGAACCTGATGAAATTGAAAAAATAATGAAATATTCAAGATTTATTTTTAATAATAAGATTCTCTCTCCAAAACAGGCTTTTGAAGAGATTAATAAACAATTTGGTGAGAATCTGAAATTAGATAATATTGAAAAAATCCTCGGGTCACCTGAAAAAAAACCATATGACGCAGAGTTACGAATTGCAAAAATTACAAGAAAAAGCATAATCTCAGATAAAGACATCAATAAAGGCAAGTTAATAGAAAAGAAAGATTTAATAATTAAAAGACCGGGCATGGGTCTGCACCCGAGATTTTTAGAAAAAATCATTGGAAGAAAAGCAAAAGAGGATATTAAAAAAGACACTTTAATTACATTTGAGATGCTGGAATAAGAGTGGAATAAATGAAAAAAACAAAGATTTGTGTTGTGACCGGAACCAGAGCAGAATACGGGCTTTTAAGGCCAATTATAAAAAGACTAGCTGAAAATGACAAAATCACATTACAGTTAATTGCAACGGGCATGCACCTTTTGGAAGAATACGGTAATACCTATGAAGACATTATTAAAGACGGTTTTGCAATTGATAAAAAAGTCCCAATGACTGAAGTCGGAGACAGCGGAGAATTTATGAGCAGGTCTGTTGGTAAAGGCATTATTAATTTAACCAATGCTTTCAAAGACTTAAATCCTGATATTATATTGATTTTAGGTGACAGAACAGAGCCGTTGGCTGCTGCTGTTTCAGGAGCATTTATGAATAAGGTTATTGCCCATATTCACGGAGGGGATGTTTCAGGAGGTCTTGATGAATGCACAAGACATGCCATAACAAAATTCAGCCATATTCATTTTGCAGTTACAGAAAAAAGTAAACAGAGAATAATTAAAATGGGAGAAAATCCGGATTATGTTTTTAATGTGGGTTCTTCAGGACTAGATACTGCTTTGCATGAAGAATTAATGTCAAAACAAGATTTCAAAAAAAGATTCAATATTGATCCGGATATGCCTTTTTTAATACTTCTACAGCATCCTGTCACAACTGAAATCGGGTCTTCAGGAAAACAATTTAAAATAACACTTGATGCAATTAAAGAATTTGATTTGCCAACAGTATTGATTTATCCCAATGCTGATTCTGGGACTCTTCAGATAATTAAAATAATTGAGGGAAATAAGAATCAAAAATTTTTAAGAATTTTTAAAAATTTAAAGCACAGAGAATATCTCTCATTATTAAAATATGGTTCTGTTTTAATCGGAAATTCAAGCTCAGGTATAATAGAAGCTCCCTCTTTTAAGATACCTGTGGTAAATATTGGCATAAGGCAAAAGCTAAGAGAAAGAAGCAATAACGTGATTGATGTTGAGTTTGACAAATCTGATATTATTAAAGCGATTAATAAAGCATTATATGATGAAAATTTTAAAGATTTATTAAAAAACATAAAAAACCCTTATGGAGAAGGGACTGCTTCAGTTAAAATCTGTAAAGTATTAAGTGAAATCAAAATTTCAAAAGATATAATCCAAAAGCAGATTTGTTATTAAAAATGAAAATCCTATTATTAACAAAAAAATCAAAATACTGCAAAATTGTTCAGGATTGTATTAAAAATAAAATTCCGAATACAGAAATATTTGAAGGTGAAAGCGGTGACCCTCTCCCCAATATTGAATGGGAAGGTGATTATATTATCTCGTATCTTTCACCTTGGATTGTTCCAAAAGAATTATTGAATAAAGCCAAGTTTTCAATAAATTTCCATCCCGCATCCCCAAAATATCCTGGCATCGGCTGTTATAATTTTGCAATTTATAATCAGGAAAAGGAATTTGGCGCCACATGTCATTATATGCTGGAAAAAGTTGATTCTGGAAAAATTGTGAAAACCATCAAATTCCAGATGCAGGATACAGATACAGTACAATCTTTAAAAGAAAGAACCATGGATTATATGCTCACCTTATTTTATGATATTCTCAAATTCATTGAAAAAGAGAAACCCTTACCCAGGTCAGATGAGAAATGGTTAAGAAGACCATATACAAGAAAAGATTTGCAGGAACTATGTAAATTAAGCCTTGATATGGATGAAAATGAAATTAAAAGAAGATTAAAAGCAACATATTTTCCAAATGCAAGGGATTTACCTTACCTGGAAGTATATGGAAATAAATTTATTTTTAAAGGAGATAATGAAAATGGACAATAAACCTGCAATTTTAAATGGGAGAGCTGTTTTTGATAAAAGACTGCCGATTATAAGGCCCAATGTTGATAAATATGTTGAAAAAGAATTGCTGAAAGACATTAGCGCTGTTTTAAACAGCAATATGCTTACTTCTGTTGATATTAAACTAAAGAAATTTGAAGAGGAACTGGAAAACTATATTGGTGTTAAACATGTTATAGGCGTTTCTTCCTGTACATCCGGCTTAATTTTAAGTATGCAGGCACTTGGTTTAAGAAATTCAGAAGTGCTAGTTCCTGCATTTACCTTTTCTGCAACAGTCCATGCCGCATACTGGAATAACTGCAAAATCAGATTTGTTGATATTGACAGGGAAACATTTACTATTTCACCTGAAGAAGTTGAAAAAAATATCAGTCCTGAAACAAAGGCAATTATTGCTGTACATATGTATGGAAACCCTTGTTATATTGAGAGATTACAGGAAATTGCCAGCAAACATAACTTAAAATTAATCTTTGACTGTGCCCATGCATTAGGTTCATCTTATCAGGGAAAAAAAATCGGGCAGTTTGGTGATGTTGAGGTTTTCAGTGCCAGCCCGACAAAGCTTTTGACGACAATAGAAGGAGGAATAGTAGCCACAAATAACACTGAATTAGCTGAAATGTTAAAAATTGACAGGAACTATGGCAATTATCCTGATTATTCCTGCAAGAGGCCTGGTTTAAATGCAAGGATGAGCGAAATCAACGCAGTCACAGGATTGCACCAATTAAAAGATTTAGATAAATATGTTGAAAACAGGAACAGTTATGTTGATAAATTTAAAAAGGAACTAAAAAACATTCAGGGCATCAATTTCCAGATTATTAAAGAGGGAAATGTTTCCACACACAAGGATTTTGGATTTACTGTCAATGAAAATGAATTTGGATTAAACAGGTATGAATTAGCAAGAGCATTGAATGCTGAAAATATTATGACAAAATTTTATTTTTATCCTCCGATGCATAAACTTGATGCTTATAAAGAAAAAGCAGAATATAATGATTTAAAAAATACTGAACTTGTTTCAAATAATGTGATTTGTCTTCCTATCTATAATTTCATGGATGAAGAGACAATTAACAAAATATGTAAAGCTATTATCAGGATACATAAATTCAAAACTGAAGTTAAAGAGGCCTGCAAATGAATGAGGGCATTATAGATTCCCTTCTTGTTAATGAGGATGAAACTATTGAAAAAGGACTAGGCATATTAAATGAGACAGGGTTAGGCATTCTCATATTAGTTGACCAGGATAAAAAGCTAAAAGGCATTGTAAGCGCAGGGGATTTAAGAAGAGGCCTTATAAAAGATAATGACATTAACAAAAAGCTGAAAAGCATTGCTAATTTTAATCCAGTTACAGCCCACATTAATTCTTCTAAACAGGAACTTATTGAACTAACTGAAAAAAGAGATATTGTCGGAAAACTTATCCTAGTGGATGATGACAATAAAGTTGCTGACATTTTTATCAAGTTTAGTGAGTTGCCTGTTTCAATAAAAGGCAAAGAACTTGAGAAAGTGTTTGTAAATAAAAATGACTCTTTAAAATCTGTAATGAAAAAGATTGATTTATCCGGGTTAGGGATTGGATTAATTGTTGATGATAATGAAAGGTTAAAAGGACTTGTTACAGATAATGATATAAGAGAGGGAATTCTGTCCGGAGTAAGTCATGAAGAGCCTATTGGCAAAATTATGAATAAAAATCCAGTCACCGGAACAGAAAATATGGATAATGAAGAGCTAATTAGATTAATCCCCCATAATAAATTTCTTAAAATCCCTGTTTTAGATAAAGAAGCCAGGGTAACTGCACTTAAACAGGTTTATAACAAAGGTTACTATGATTATCTTAGTAATTATTCAACTTATAAAAACAAAAAAATAAATTCTGTTCTTGTGACAGGAGGCGCAGGGTATTTGGGCTCGGTCTTGGTCAGAAAACTCCTAAAAAGAGGATACTGGGTTGTTGTTCTGGACAGATTATTATACGGGAAAGAGTCTCTCAGTGAATTGGAAAATCATCCGAATTTCAGGTTGGTTACAGGTGATGTAAGGCATATTGAAGATATCACAAAATCAATAAGAGATGTTAATGCTGTGATTCATCTGGCAGGAATAGTGGGAGATCCTGCATGTGGTTTATCCCCCTTAAAAACAATTGAGCAGAATTATCTTGCAACCTTAAATTTAGCTCAGATATGCAAATACAACCAGATTAACAGGTTTATTTTTGCCTCCAGCTGCAGTGTCTATGGGCAGGGCCAGGATATTTTAACAGAAGACTCAGAATTAAGCCCTGTCTCGTTATATGCAAGAGACAAGATTAACAGTGAAAAAGGTTTATTTGAATTAACTGATGAAAACTTTTCTCCTACAATCATGAGGATGGGCACACTTTACGGATTCTCTCACAGGCCAAGATTTGATTTGGTTTTGAACATATTGACAGCGTTGGCCATAAAAAAAGGAGAATTTTCAGTTTTCGGAGGAGAGCAATGGAGACCCTTGCTTCATGTAAAAGATGCTGCTGACGCATACATCAAAGTTCTGGAAGCGCCTATTAACAAAGTAAAAGGAGAAATTTTTAATGTTGGCTCTAATGAAGAGAATTATAAAATTATTGAAATAGGAGAAAAAATAAAAGAATTAATTCCCAGCTCAAAGATGAACATTTCGCTTAAAGATGTTGATAAACGAGACTATAGAGTGAATTTTGATAAAATTAAAAAAGAATTAAATTTCAGGACTAAACTAAAGGCTGAACAGGGAATTCTTGAGATTATTGAAGCATTTAATTCCGGAAAAATAGATGATTTTACTAATGCCATCTATAATAATTCAAAGTTTCTGGATTCAATATTGAAGAATAATGAATATCATTAACAAAAGAATATTTGAAATAATAATATGAAAACAAGAGACACCTTAAAAAACATTGAAGAGACACTACTTGTTTGGTCAAAAAAAAAAATCAACAATAAACAGAGTTTTGATGACTCCTTTAAAATTGATGATAACATCCCAATCTGGTGGTTTCATTCATTCAGGTTTAATGCCGGCTGCTTTCCGCTTCCTTTCTTTGAAATCACAAAACGGTTTAATGCAATTTTAGATAAAAGAGATTATTCTTTTTTTCATAGGCTTATGATGAAACTAGCCTCATTCAGCCTCAGAATCTTTCTTAGCGTGATTATTTTCACATACTATATCAGGTTAATTAAAAAAAAGGATGTTAAAAAAAAAAGCAAAAAGACAAAAAAGAAAAGGGTCATGCTTCTAGCGCATACTGACCAGATTAAACTGGATGAAAAAAGAAAAATAATTGATATTTTCAGAATTGGAGAATTATTCAGGAGACTTGAAAAGGACAATAAAATTGAATTAATTCCTGTAATCGGAACAAGAATCACTAATCCATTTGAAAAGCCTCTTTCCTCAGGGTATTATCACTGGATTGATAAGTATATTTCCAAAGAAACATTTTATCGCTCATTAAAAGAAGCAAAAAAATATTCCGGGAAATGGAAAAGATTAGATAAAAAGATTAAAGAGAGACTATTTGCTTATAAAAAAGAATCCTTATTGAAGTTTGTGAATGAAGAACTGGATTTATTATTCTCAAAACAAATATTGTTCATTTACCTGCTTTATTATTACACAATCAAAGATATTATTAAAAAAGAGCAACTGGATCTTGTACTGGTTGTTTCCGGTCTGCAGGAAAGGTGTGCGGTTGCTGCTGCCCATTCTTCTGGAATACCTTCTTTATTTTTAGTTCATGCATATAATTTAACAGGAATAAATTTTGAATTTTTTCCAAGCTCGAAGATTGCTGTATGGGGCCCGAATGATAAAAAAAGACTGATCAAATACTCTGAATGGAAACCTGAAAATATATTTGTTACTGGCTCTTTTATTAATGAGCGTATCTGCAATTATATAAAAAAGAAAGAAAAAAAGAAAGGGAAAAAAAAAATATTAATCTTATCTTCACCGCTAGTGCAGTTTAAAGTTCTTCCTAAAGAAAAGTTTGAAAAATATTTATTTTATCTGTTTTCCAATTTAAAAGAGTTTCCTGATTCCGAGATTATCATTAAAACACATCCTCTTGAAAAAGACATATCTTTGCATAAAAAAATAATCAAAAAGATTGGGATTAAAAACATTAGATTCAGGTTTGGCTCACTAAGTAATAAAAACGCTGATATATTATATAATTCCATTCTGGAATCTGACTTGGTAATTAGCTTCGGCTCAACTGCTTTGATTGAGGCAATGATCTTAAACAGGCCCTGTATCTTGCTGAAATTTGAGTCCGGAGAGAATTTATTTGAAAATATGTTTGATGGAATATCTTCTATCTTTATTGTTAAGCACGGTGACAAATTAAATGAATTGATTAAAAAAATGCTATTTGATGAAAACTTCAGAGAATCTATTAATGAAAAAAGAAAAAATGAGACTTATGAATATTGTTATAAAACAGATGGAAAAGCTAATGACAGATTAATTAAAGCAATAAATAGCATATTAAAAAAGAGATAATTCTTTAACTATTACGGTACTTGTACTGTACAAACTAATTTATGACAGAAAATTATTTAAATAAATAAAAAAAGGTACTGTACATAACACAGAGGTGGGAAAATGCCAAAACAAGGTTATATGTCTTTAACAATACCTGAAGAATTAAATGAAAAGATCAGCAGCTATGTCAATGAAAGCAGCGGGCTAATTCTGAATAAGACCCAGGCAGTTATCCAGGCTTGGAATTTTTATGAAAAAATATTCCTGGATATTAAAAACCCGGAACCAGTAAAAATAGGCAACAGGCTAATAGGTCATAAGCAGCCCGTTTTTTTAATTGCTGAAATAGGTATTAACCATAACGGTGATATAAATATTGCAAAAAAATTAATTGATCTGGCAGTAAATTGCGGATGGCATGCTGTTAAATTCCAAAAAAGGAATGTTGATGTTGTTTATTCAAAAGAGGACTTAGAAAGAGCAAGGGAAAGTCCTTTTGGCACTACAAACGGTGATTTAAAAAGGGCACTGGAATTCGGAGAGAGAGAATACAAAGAGATTGATGAGTATTGCAAAGAAAAAGGCATAATGTGGTTCGCTTCTCCCTGGGATGTCGGCAGTGTTGATTTTCTTGAAAAATTTGATGTGCCATGTTATAAAATTGCTTCAGCCACTCTAACGAATAAATCATTGCTGAATAAAATAAAAGAAACAGGCAAGCCGGTTATATTATCTACAGGCATGTCTTCAATGGAGGAAATCAAAAAAGCATTAAGTATATTAGGCGAGGAAAATCTTGTGATTCTGCATTGCACATCAACTTATCCTACAAAGCTGGAAGAGCTGAACCTTAATGTTATAAAAACATTCAGGAAATACTTTAACTGCCCTATAGGGTACAGCGGCCATGAAACAGGTATAATGCCTTCGGTTGTTGCACTCGCATTAGGAGCATGCGTAGTTGAAAGGCATATTACCCTGGACAGGTCTATGTATGGAAGTGACCAGGCAGCAAGCCTTGAAAAAAAGGGAATGGAATATATTACCAGAGAAGCTGAATTCCTCTCTTTATATTTAGGCGACGGCAATAAAAAGATATTTGAGTCGGAAAAGCCGATAATTAAAAAACTAAGAAGAGTGGATAATCTATAATTAAATGAAAGAAACAAATCTAAAAATACTTGCACTGATTCCCGCAAGAAGCGGCTCAAAGGGAATCACTGATAAAAACATCATAAACTTAGGAGGACATCCATTAATTGCGTATTCAGTTGTGGCTGCCAAATTATCTAAGTTTATTAACAGGATCATTGTCTCCACTGACAGTGAAGAATATGCGAAGATTGCGGAAAAATATGGAGCTGAAGTTCCTTTTTTAAGACCAGTAGATATATCTGGTGATTATTCAACTGACAGGGAATGGGTAATGCATGCACTGGATTTTCTCAAAGAAAATGAGAATTATGTCCCTAACTTGATTGTACACCTAAGACCTACAACACCGCTCAGGGATTTCAGACTAATAGATAAGGCAATTGAAGAGATGATTACTGATAAAAAAGCAACTTCTCTGAGAAGCTCGCATATACTAAAAGAAACACCTTATAAATTATTCAAAAAAGCAGGAGGCTATTATGACTTTTTCTGTAAACAGGAATTTAAAGAAGATGAAGAATACCATAATTATCCAAGACAAAAATTTCCTGTTACATTCAAACCAAATGGATATATTGATATAATAAAACCAGAAACAATTAAAAGAACAAACATGCTCCATGGAAAATTCATACATGCTTTTATTACAGATAAAACAGCAGATTTAGATATAATTGAAGATTTAAAATACGCTGAAAAGATTTTAAATAATGATGAATTCAGGGAATTAAGAAAAAAGGTTAATGAGGTCTTATAGAATGCCAAGCTATCTTGAAACTAATTATTTCAGGAAAGAGTACGGAAAAAGAGATTATCCCCAAAAAATATGTAATTATATTTTCAAAAGATTTTTTAAGCATTATGCAATTAAAAACAAAAAGAAATGCAGGATTCTGGATATAGGCAGCGGAAAAGGCAATCACCTGGTCGGTTTTTCAAGATGCGGTCTCCAGGCTTATGGCATTGATAAGAGAAGAGAATGTGTTGAAATATTAAAAAATTTCACGATTGAATCTTGTGATCTTGAAAAAGACAAACTTCCTTATAAAGATAATTTCTTTGATTTTGTTTTTTCAAAATCTGTTATTGAGCATATATCCAATACAGAAAATATTTTAAAAGAGGCTCTTAGGGTTTTAAAACCAGGAGGAATTGCCGTTATTATGACTCCTGACTGGAAAAGCCAGTTTAAAAATTACTGGGATGATTACACACATGTAAAGGCTTTTACAAGAAAAGGACTGCAGAATGCAATGAGGATAAATGGTTTTTCAGAGGTAAGCTGTGAATATTTCCTGCAGTTGCCTTTTATCTGGGAATATCCTTGTTTAAACTTTATTCCGAAAATAATAAGCTTATTGCCTGATTATTTAAAATGGAAAGACAGAAATGAAACTTCACAAAGAAAATTAATAAGATTCGCAAAAGAAAAAATGCTTTTAGCTACAGGTCATAAAAAATGAACAGAATTGGTGTGATGCAGGGAAGGCTTTCTCCGCCAGTAAATAACAGGATACAGGCATTTCCTAAAGATAGCTGGAAAAATGAATTTTATTCAGCAAATAAAGTTGGCCTTGATTGCATAGAATGGATTTTTGAAGAAGATATCTCGCAAAACCCTGTTTTTAATAGAGACGGAATCAATGAGATAAAACAGGTCATTGAAAAAACAGGAGTTAATATTTATTCTGTGTGTGCTGATTATTTTATGAAAAACAAGCTGTTCGGAGAACCAGCTGAAAAGCTTCAGAAGAATATGAATGTCCTGAAAAACCTGATTAATTCTTGCTCTGAATTAAATGTAAAATTCATTATCATACCCTGTGTGGATGAATCTGAATTAAAATCAAAAGAGCAGATAGATGAATTAGCAAATAACATTAAGCAGATTATTCCTTTGATTTCAGAAAAGAATATTAATCTGTCTCTTGAAACATCCTTAAACCCAATAGAATTCATGTATCTTATGAATTCAATAAACCATCCTTTAGTCTCAATAAATTTTGATACTGGTAATAGTGCATCTCTGGGCTATTCAGCAAAAAAAGAAATTCCCCTGCTGGGTAAATGGATCAAACATATTCATATAAAAGACAGGCATTACAATGGGGGAACTGTCCCTCTTGGAGAAGGAGACACAAAATTTGATGTGATTTTTGATGAACTCAATAAGATCGGCTATAATGGAATTTTTATTTTACAGGGAGCACGTAAAAAATCCGAGTCTGATACTATTTTTGAGTATAAGAATTTTTTAATTAATTATCTGAATAAGTTTTTCAATAAAGAGGCAGAATAAATGAAGATATTACTTTTTGGTTTAGGAAGCATCGGCCAGAGGCATCTCAGGAATCTGGTAAGAAGATTTGGCAATGATTTAGAGGTTATAGCTTTCAGGAAAACAAGAAGAAAGTTAGTTTTCACAGATGATTTAAAAGTTGAAGATGATAGCTCTGTTGAAGAAAAATATAATATTAAGTCTTATTATGATATCAGCAAAGCTCTCAGGGAAAAGCCCTTTGCCGCATTTATATGCACTCCTACAAGATTCCATGTTAAAAATGCAATAGATGCTGCAAATGCAGGTTGCCACCTGTTCATTGAAAAACCTTTGTCTGATTCAATGGAAAATATTGAAGAATTAAAGGCAATCTGTGAAAAAAATAATCTGACGGTTTATGTAGGATTCCAGCTCAGGTTTAATCCTGTGATTAAATTATTAAAAGAAAAAATTAAAGCAGGAGCTATAGGCGACTTATTATCTGTGCATGCAGAAATAGGGGAATATTTGCCAGGATGGCATAAATATGAAGATTACAGAAAGATGTATGCCTCAAAAAAAGAATTAGGGGGCGGTGTTGTTCTTACACAGATACATGAATTTGATTATTTGTACTGGCTGTTTGGAATGCCTGAAAAGGTGTTTGCTCTTGGAGGCAAGCTAAGTGGTTTGGATATAGATGTTGAAGACACAGCAGATGTCCTGCTCCAAATGAATTTTATGAAAAGAACCCTTCCTGTATCTGTTCATATGGATTATATACAACGCCCTCCTGCAAGAACCTGCAAAGTAATTGGCACTAAAGGCAAGATAATAATGGATCTTGTAAAAACCAGTCTTACTGTTATTAATTCAGAAGGCAGTAAAGAAGAATATGATTTTTCTGATTATAAAAGAAACCAGATGTATAGTGATGAGCTTGACCATTTTTTTAACTGCATTAAAAACAAGTCACAGCCAGTTGTTAATCTTAATGATGCTATAAACAGTTTAAAAATATGCCTGGCTGTAAAACAATCATTAGAAAAAAAAGAAATAATAAAACTTGATAATTATAATGAGGAATAAAATGGTACTGGAAAAATTTAATTTAACAGGAAAAGTATGCATAATTACAGGCGGAGCCGGTTTTCTAGGAAAAAAGCATGCGGAGGCAATTTTAGAATCTGATGGTATTCCTGTAATCCTGGATATTAATGAAAACAAAATCAATGAGGCAGTTGATTCCCTTAAAAAACAATATAAAAAAGAGGTAGTTGGTTATAATGTTGATATAACAAAAAAGAGTGAAATTTTAAAAGTAAAAAACAGGATTTTAGAAAATTTCAGCAGGATTGATGTTTTGATTAATAATGCTGCAAACAATCCAAAAATAGAGGAAAAAGAAAACTTAAAGAACTGGACACATTTTGAGAATTTCCCTGAATCTATATGGAACCAGGATCTTAATGTTGGCCTTAAAGGGGCTTTTTTCTGCTCTCAGGTATTCGGCAAGGTTATGGCTGAAAATAAGAAGGGTGTTATTTTAAATATTTCATCAGATCTCGGAATAATCGCTCCTGACCAAAGGATATACCTAAAAAACAGCTTAAAAGATGAAGAGCAGTTTAAGAAGCCTGTTACTTATTCTGTGGTAAAATATGCTCTTATCGGGCTTACAAAGTATCTTGCAACATACTGGGCGGATAAGAGCATAAGAGTAAATGCAATTTGCCCCGGCGGTGTTTTTAATAACCAGGATAAGGATTTTGTCGCAAAGCTTACAAATTTAATACCTATGGGAAGAATGGCTGATCCTGATGAATATAAGGCAGCTATTTTATTTTTAGTTTCAGATGCCTCATCTTACATGACCGGCTCAACAATTATTATAGACGGAGGGAGGACCTGCTGGTAAAATGAAAAACAAGATTAAAAATATATTGGAAGAGCACAAACTGGTTCTCAGTAATATAATTGATGAACATGAAGATACTATTGCTGAAATATGCGAAAGTGTAATCAAAGCCATTCACAATGGAAATTCAATTTATTTTTTCGGCAATGGAGGCAGTGCAGCTGATTCCCTGCATCTGGCTGCTGAATTCACAGGCAAGTTTAAATTTGACAGGAAGCCGCTTAGGGCAAGTGCTTTAACAACCAACATGTCAGCTATTACAGCTGTCAGCAATGACTATGATTTTGAATCTGTTTTCTCAAGGCAGGTGGATGCGTTTGTATCAAAAGGGGATATTGTATTCGGTATCAGCACAAGCGGCAAATCCAAAAATGTTATTGAAGGTATTAAAAAAGCCAATGAAAAAGGAGCTGTGACTATAGCTTTTACAGGAATTGAAAAACAGGGCTTATCTGAATTAGCTCAATATTCTATAAATATACCTTCTTCAAATACAGCGCGCATCCAGGAATTGCATATATTGGTTGGGCATGCAATATGCGAGATTGTTGAAGAAGATATTTTTGGCAAAAAAACTAAGGATTAAGAATCATTTTTTAATTTCATAATGCCTTGACCCCCTGAAGTTAGTTATCCTGCCCTCATACAGGTCTTTGAATTGCCGGATAAGCATATTTGCCTTTTCCATATCTCCTCCTGTATGCTTATAATGGTCAAGAATAAGCTCTGTGTTTGCTTTTAACAGAAGCTTATGAGCTTCTTTATCTGGCATATCCATAAGGTTAACTAAAATTAAATCTGAATTT
>JAFGRO010000051.1 GCA_016935095.1 Candidatus Woesearchaeota archaeon | reverse complement strand
TTATATTTGATTTCATTGCCTAATTTTAAATAAATTTATAAATTATATTTTATATTTCTTTGACAAAAATGAAAAATATAGCTCCGAATGTATTTCGCCAGAGATTATTAATTGAGCTTTTTTATTCTATTGATGTTGATAAAAAAGTTGTTGAGAATTATTTCAAAGAGATAACAAAATCATTGCAGCTAAAAACTTATGGCGATCCGATTATTTTTTCTCCCGGAGGAGAAGGCAAAGAAGAAAATCAGGGCTATGATGCTTTTGTGCCTTTGATAGACTCAGGAATATCTGTTTATGTCTGGACTTCTTCAAATTTTGTCTCATTAATTATATACACCTGTAAAGGTTTTGACGAGAAAAAAGCAATTAAAACTACAAAAGATTTTTTTAAGGCAATAAAAATAGAATCAATGTCTTTCTAAATAGGTTACTTAACTTTTTTACCAATTTTGAAAAACATTATAAATCAGTTAGATTTCTTCTAAAATTAAGTCTTAAACAGTGTTATTCGGACTATTTCTCCAAAGGAGAATATAGTCCTTGATCTGTTTTGATAAACATTTTAGGCGACTTGTTCGCCGAATTAAAAGGTTTGCCGTGGTGGCACAACCGTGGTAAGCCTTTAAATCGGCGGACATAGTTTGCAAAAAGCATACTATATTTTGCTTAAAACTGCAAAGCAGTTTTAAATTCTGCTAAAGTAGAATTCAGCAAAATATGCCGCCTAAAGCCTTAAGGGAAACACCTTAAGGAGGGCATAAAGCCCTCCGAAGAACATGGTTGAGTCTACCAATAAAAAATTATTTGCCGTGGTGGCACAATCTGGCTACTGCGCAGGACTGGAATTAATACTCGAGATCCTGTGTCCTTTTGGACGTCCCGGTTCAAAGACTGAAAAGTTCAAACTTACAGTTTGAAAGTCCGGGCCACGGCGTATTTTTTTATTAAACTGAAAATAATTATTCTCTTCAATATTTTTTACAATATGTTTTTATATAAGATATAATCCCAAAAGAAACACTAAATGTTTTAATACAATGGAGCCGCTTGAATTAATTTTAGAATTCTACAAAGCAGACAAACATCCGAATGACAGTATAATACAACTGGAAAGCATGGATGATGTCAAAGCGGGAATGTGCATTTTTTTTGAATATTACGGCTGTTTTCATTCAGTTAAGATTGAAGAACTTAGCTCTGATAAGAAAATCCTGAGAATCATTAAAGGACAATATCAATTCGGAAAGTTTGATCCAAAGACAGGAACTGTCAGAATTTGCAAAGAACTTGATTTAAGTTCTGAGGAAAATTATCTTGCGTTTCCTTATTTTGATTTTCCGAATGGAAGAGTTTACCAGCTTCTCCTAGAATAAAATAATTCATATCAGATTAATAACTCTATAAATCAGAATAAAAAACAACCTATATATTGCTATATTAAAAATTGTATGTGAAATTCTATGGATTATATTTTGTATTTGATCGGGGTCAAGAAAAACAAAGGCGACATAGGAAATTAGATTTTTAACAAGAATCCCTATTATGAAATAAGCTGAAAAATCAAGATTCTTAAACAGGATCATAATAAACAGAGTCATAACACTATGCGTTAAGTTAATTATCATCAAAAATCTCACAAAGCTTGCCTTTATAAGCGCATACATGCCTACAGTCATCGTGAATATTGACCCTATTACAGGATTATACATATAAGTAAGTAATAAAGCGCCGGCTGTTACTGTTTCTAAATTTATATGCGGAATAAATCTGCTGACCCTCTGTGAAACAACTGCCATCGGAATAAAAATAATTACTAATATTGTGCCTTTTATAAAATCAGTAAACAAAAACAAAAGAAGCAAAACAATAATACCTGCTAAGAAAACCCGAAGTGTAAAGAATTTTTTAAAAAAAATCTCATATTTTGAATATTGTTTATGTTTTTTATGCAGAGCCATTATTTTTTCAATAACTAATATATATTATTTAACAATAAAAACTTTTTCTTTTCACAAGCAAAAGGTTTAAAAAGAATAATTTAATTTAAAACTTAATAGGGGGAATTTAAATAATGGCTGAAATCGAGGATTTAGAAGTGAAATCAAAGAGCATCAGATTAAATATTCTTAAAATGCTGAATAAAGCCGGCTCAGGTCATACAGGCGGCTCGCTTGGAATGGCTGATGTTTTTACAGCTTTGTATTTTGGAGATATCTTGAAAAGGAATAATGAAAATATTCAGGAAAGTGACAGGTTTATTCTCTCTAACGGTCATATTTGCCCTGTCTGGTATTCAGCATTAGCTGAAGCAGGATACATCCCTAAAGAAGAATTATTGAGTATTAGAAAGCTGGGTTCAAGATTGCAGGGACATCCCGCCAACCATAATCTGCCAATAGTAGAAATTTCTACGGGCAGCCTTGGCCAGGGAGTATGTGCCGCAGTAGGTCTTGCTTTAGGCTATAAACTGGACAAAAAAGACCATAAAGTGTTTGTTTGTCTTGGAGATGGAGAAATGGAAGAAGGCTCTGTGTGGGAAGCATTAATGGCAGCTGCACATCATAAGCTGAATAATCTTATTGCATTTGTTGACAGGAATATGCTGCAACAGGGCGGAAAAACAGAGGAAATGATGTCTCTAAACTCATTAAAAGAAAAAATCAAAGCCTTTAATTGGACTGCAATAGAAGCGGATGGTCATAATTTTAAAGAAATCTTAGAAGCTTTTGAAAAAGCCAAAAATAACAAAGAAAGACCCAGTTTTATTATTTTTAATACGCATATGGGCCAAGGAGTAAGTTTCATTCTGGATGATTTCAAGTGGCATGGAGTTGCTCCGGATGATGAGCAACTTGAAAAAGCATTAAAAGAGATTCAGGGCAGTTAGAATGTATAATTTAAATAATGAGACTAAAAAAGCAACAAGAGACGGTTTTGGCTCTGCTTTAGTTAAATTAGGAGAGAAAAATCAAAAGGTTGTTGCTTTGGCAGCAGGTGCAGGAGACTCAACCAGGGCATTTAAATTCAAAGAAAAATTCCCGGAAAGATTTATTGAAGTTGGAATTGCAGAACAAAACATGATTGGAATTGCAGCAGGGCTGGCTCTTGCCGGTAAACTCCCTTTTCCAAGCACCTTTGCAGCTTTTCTCCCAGGGAGATGCTATGACCAGATAAGGCAGTCTGTTTGTTATTCTGACTTAAATGTTAAATTAGTAAGCTCTCATGCCGGAATTACAGTTGGAGCTGATGGCGCAACCCATCAGATGATGGAAGACATTGCAATGCTGAGAGCAACACCAAATCTTACAATAATTGTACCATGCGATGCTCTGGAAACAGAGAAAGCAGTGTTTGCAGTTGCAGAAATGATTGGCCCGACATATATCAGATGCGGAAGGGAAAAGACACCTGTATTCACTCTTGAAGACACACCATTTGAAATAGGAAAATCAGTAATTCTAAGAAGAGGAAATGATGCAACAATCATAGCATGCGGCCTGATGGTTTATTATTCTTTGATTGCATCTGAAACCCTGGAAAAAGAGGGAATTTCTGTAAGAGTAATCAATATGCATACAATCAAGCCAATTGACAGAGAAGCTATTTTAAAAGCAGCTTCTGAAACAGGAGCAATCATAACTGCAGAAGAGCATCAAATTAATGGAGGTCTTGGAAGCGCTGTTGCAGAAGTTCTTGTTGAGAATAATCCTGTGCCTATGCAACGAATAGGAATGAAAGACTGTTTTGGAGAATCTGGCAAGCCCTCTCAACTCCTGGAAAAATACCAAATGAATGATAAGGCAATTATTCAAGCAGTGAAAGAAGTCACTAAAAGAAAATCTTTATAAGAAATTGTTTTTTTGAATTAATTATTTCATTTTTAATAATAATTTTTTTTTCAACTATTAAATTATAATTTTCCCACTGGACACACCGGACTTTCTCACATAAGGTATTTAAAATAAAATCATTTAGATAGTTTCAAAGGTTATATGTTTCTGATTAAAAATGAATAGTAAGAAAATAATCGAACTGATTAAACTAATATTAGAAAATAATGAGATTATTACAAATAAAATTAGAAAAAACAAAGCTGGTTATGCTCTAAAAATTACAAATCAAAGTTCTGTTAGGAGATTCTTTAGTCTTGTTAAACCAAGTAATCCATATTACATAGAAAGGTTTTTAAATTAATTACAACTTTTCTCAACTTAGCTGAGATAATTTTGGGCTCTTAGCTCAGCTTGGTTAGACTTATCTTAACAATAAGGACTAAAGCGATTGCCTCTTAAGCAATAGGTCGGGGGTTCGAATCCCTCAGGGCCCATGAACAAAGTGAATGGACCTGAGACCAGAAACTATTTGATTTTCGCTGCCTCAGGGCCCATGAACAAAGTGAATGGACCTGAGACCAGAAAATCTTTGATTTTCGCTGCCTCAGGGCCCATTTATTTTTTATAGCACAGTCTACTGGATACTGAGAAATCATTCTGATTTCTGGTATCCCTTGCTAGTTTCACAGGCACTGGACATTCTCACACAGCATATTTAAACTGTTTCTGTATTTGTTAAGTTAATAAAAAAATAACAGGAGGTAGAGAAGAATGCAGCCGAAATTTATAGAAAAACCAGAATTTAAAGTTGTCGGCTTAGAATGCAGGACAACAATGAAAAACGGAAAACACAAACAGGACTGTCCTAAAGTATGGATGGATTTTATGAAAAGGATAAAGGAACTGCCCAATAAGCATGATGGTGTTTGTTATGGTGTCTGTATAATGGAAAATGAAAATGATTTCAGGTATATTGCATGTGTTGAATCTGATGCAGATGCTCCTCAAGGTATGGTATCTGAGATAATTCATGCATCAAAATATGCTGTGTTTACACATAAGGGAAAAGTAGGTGCAATAGAAAAAACATGGGATTATGCCTATACAAAATGGCTGCCTAAATCAGGAGAAACAATAAATAATGACGGAATCTGCTTTGAGCTCTATGATGGGCGCTACAAAGAAGATGACAGCAATGAAACAGATATCTATGTGCCGATAAAATAATTTTTTTTATTTTATACAATAAATAAAGGTGATATAATATGAAACCAAAACTAATAATCCATAACTCAATTAGCCTGGATAACTCCATTACTGGCTTTGATGTCAATATGGAAGCACATTATAGAATCGCATCTGGCTATAAGCCGGATATTATGCTTGTCGGCTCAGGGACTGCAAAAGCAGGCATAAAGGAATTCTTAACAGACATTCCAAAAGAAGATGCATCTGATTTTAAAAAACCTGAAATTAAATCAGGAGATACAAGGGCTTTTTGGGCTGTTGTTGACAGCAAAGGCACTCTAATAAACCTGCTTCATATATTCAGGAAATCAGGTTATTGCAGAGATGTTATTGTCCTGGTTTCTGAAAAGACACCAGAAAATTATATTGATTATCTGGAAAAAAGAGATTATGATTATATCCTTGCAGGAAAAGAGCATGTTGATTATAAGCAGGCATTTGAAACCCTCAACAGGAAGTATAATGCCAAAGTAATCATCAGTGACAGTGGACCTACACTGAACAATATTCTCATTGAAAAAAAACTTATAGATGAGATAAGCCTGTTAATCTATCCTGTTTTAGCCGGCAACAAAGGGCTTAGCCTATTTAAAAATATTAAAACAAAGGTCCGACTGGAATTAGTAAAAAATAAAGTAATTGAAGAATATATTCATTTAGTCTATAAGGTGAGCTAATAAAAATTTTTTACTTTTTAAAAATTATAAAAAAAGAAATAGTTTAAACTAAAATTAATTTTGCTAAGAGAACTAATAAGATTTTTTTCTATGGTTCTGATAACAATTCCTGCAATAAACAGGTCTGCCTTCCTGGGGCTTAAACGGAACTTCGCATTCTTCGCCGCAGTCAGCACAAACTGCCTTATGCATTTCTCTTGGGCCTGAAAATTTTCTAAAGCCGCCTTGTCTTCTTTCTCTTTCTGGCATTTATTCTTCACCATTCAATTTTACATATTGTACGTCAGATTCTAAGGGAATCTTCTGTATACCTCTCTGGGGAAAAAAGGGAAGTATATAAACTTATGCTTTATTAGGGCTAATATAAATAATAAGCTACAAAAAAGAGTTAGAATTATAAATAGCAGGTGTTTTATTTATTAAAGATGAAAAAAAATGTTTGTTTTTTTGCATTGGCTTTGTTATTGCTCATTCCCTTTGTTTTTTCAAAAGTTGAGATCAAAGGCTTAATCAATGATTACTCAAATATTCTCTCTGCAAGTGAAAAATCTGAGATTGAATCTGTGCTGAAAAGCATCTATGATTCTAAAAAAGCAGAGTATGCTGTTGTTATCATTGATTCTCTGGAAGGCCAGGATATTGATTCATATGCATGGAATCTTGCAGAAGATAATCTTGGAGATACTGAAAAGAATAACGGATTATTATTATTAATAGCAATCAATGACCGCCAGTACAAATTTGAAACCGGGCGCGGCTTAGAGCCTGATCTTCCTGATATACTCCTAGGAAGGATAGGAAGAGAGTATCTCACACCAAATTTCAGGGAAGACAACTACGGAAAAGGAATTCTTGAAGCAAGCAAAGCTATCCAGAGCATTCTCATAGGAGATACTGAATCAGAATATTATGTAAATAATGAACCTGAAGTTAATTATTTTCCGTTAATTGTAATGTTTATAATAATATTTTTTATTATATTATCTGCTGTGTTTTCTGCAAAACATCCCTCATCTAAAAATAAAAAAAGAAACGACACAGATTACCTTGTAGCAGGATATGTTTTAGGAAGCATACTCGGAGGAGGTAAAGGCAGAGGCGGGTTCGGCGGTTTTAGCGGAGGAGGATTTGGAGGCTTTAGTGGTGGGGGAAGTTTTGGTGGAGGTGGAGCCAGGGGGGGCTGGGGTCCACACTATTAATTATCTAATTTAGCCATAAGCACTGGACATTCTCACACAACCTTTATATAAGATTATTCTCTTAGATTTTCTGATTTTTTAATATTTCAAATCTTAGTTATAAATTCAACCTTCAAATAATAATTTTCATTATCATACAAAATCATTTACAAAGTTTCATATTCATTATTAGTGATTTGAAATGAAATTAAAAAAACCTAAAAAATCAAATAAATGGAATATTACTAAAGAGTTCTTAACTAATGAATATCTTAAAGAGAAGAAATCTATTTTAAAAATTAGCAAGGAAACAGGCATAAATTATAGAACACTGTATTGGTATAAGAAAAAGTTTGGATTATCTACTCATCCTAATGCTCTATACCATAAAGGAAAACATCGTTCTCCAAAAACTGAATTTAAAAAAGGACAAAAACCATGGAATGCTGGAAGAAAAGGTGTAATGCCCATTCCATATTTTAAGGGGAAAAAGCTAAGTAAAGAATATAAAAAAAAGATATCCATTGCTACAAAAAAAGCAATGCAAAAACCAGAAGTACAATCAAAAGTTAAAAAAACACAATTCAAAAAAGGTATTACTCCTTGGAATAAAGGAAAAACAGGAGTTTATTCCAAAGAAATTATAACTCAAATAAGAAAAGCTCGCTTAAAACAAATTTTTCCTAAACACTCAACAAATATTGAAATAATCTTATTTTCAATTTTAAAAGAATTGAAAATTGAATTTAAAAAACATAAAAAAATCAAAATGATATGCCAAGCAGATGCTTTTATTGAGCCAAATATAGTACTATTTGCAGATGGAGATTATTGGCACTGTAATCCAAGAATCTACAAAAAACCAAAAACAAAAGCTCAAATAAAAAATATAAAAAGAGATAAAGAAGAGAATTATAAACTAATAAAAGAAGGATTTATTGTAAAAAGATTTTGGGGATATGATTTGAAGAATAAGAGAGAGGAATGTAAGGAAATTATTGGACAATTAAATTTAATATAAATTCTATTAAAAAGTCATTATTGCACATAAATTTAAACTAGATAAAATAAATATTTATAGTGATAATACTTTCTAATTATTAATTTAAAATGAAACCTAATTCCAAAAATTTTAGAATCCATATTTTTTTGTGTTTAGTAATAATTGGATTAATATTTATATTCTTGTTCAATTTTACAGATTTAATCCATAGGAATACTCAGAACATTAGTAATTTTTTATTCACTGGTAGATTATGTGAAATATCTAAAATTGGAAAATTACCCAAAGGAGAATCATTCTATTATGATAATAAGTATATCATCAATTGTAGTAAATATCCCTCAGGATTTGCACTTTATTTCACAAAATCAATTGGTTTTATAATTGAAATTGTGTGTGCAATATATCTTCTAAAATCTCTATGTTCCATAATGGGAGGATTATGGTTTTTAAAATTGAGTCTTAAATTATTTAACTATGAACTACATAATTGGACAAACCCATATCATTTTGGTTCTGAACTAAATTATCTTAATAGCCCATTTATTAAAATAAGTAGTCTAATTTTTTTTATATTATTTATTATTAGTTTATTCATACAATATAGGAAAACGCAGATAATAAATAAATTATTAAAAAAGTATAAAGTTAAAACTAGATTAAAGAGGATATTTGATTTTATAAAACTTGAAAAAATCCCCATTAGTAATTCTTCTGTTCTTGGATATTTCATAGTTTTTATTATATCCCTTGTTATTGCATGGTTACCTTCAAAGATATATCAAGAAATATATAAACAAATTTTTTCAACAAAGTTTATTCCTCTTTATATTCTTATTGTTGGAATATTTATCTTTATTTGTTTCTTTTTGTTGATAAATATTATTTATTATTTAGAAAAAAAATATAATATGAAAATAAATAAATATATTGTTCTATCAACTTTTCTTGTTTGTTTATTATTAATTGTTGGAGTAAATATTCTTCAAAAAGTATATCCAAGTGATCTTCCTTATATATCAAAGTCAATTGATTTTAGAATTACTTACAAATGTGACAATAGATATCCCTATTATTATGAAAACTTCATTGAAGGACTTGATTATAAATGCACATTTCAATGGCCAGAAAAATTTTCACAAAGAATTAATCAAACAATGTCAATTATAGTATATCCAAGTAGAGAAAAATTCAATTATTACCCTCTTTATTATGATGAGTATGAAAACAAATTTTACTTTTTTATATGGAACATATCTAAATCTGTGGAAAAATATAGATTTGAATATTTAATTAATCTTGAGAATTATACTTCACCAAACTTAGTGAGTCCACCTATTTTTTTAGATAGAATTGACATTCTTACAAAAGGAAAAGTACTAACAATTGAGGAATACCATAAAAAGGAGTTTGATAAATTAAGTCGCTTAGTAGCATTGTTCTCTATATCTGTATTCTCAGTATTTGCTGCTCTAAAGAATATAATGAGTCTGTTTAGCTCAAAATGATAAATATTTTTTAACAAATTATTTAAATCTCAGCATTTACCATTTATTTAAAATGTTCAACTTATTCAGAAAACAAAAAAAAGGGCAATATGCTAAACTTAAATGCCCTCGCTGCAATATTGTCATGAGAAAGCTTGTAAAACAGGATGTTGTAATTGACATCTGTGAAAAATGCAACGGCATGTGGCTTGATGATAATGAGATTAATAAATTAATTGAATTAGCTAAACCGAAAAAAGGTGAGAAGAAAAATGGCAAAAAAAAAGACTAACCCCTGGATACCAATCTTAATAGTCCTGAGCGTGATAATAGGGACAATCCTTGTCATTGCTTTATGGATTGGAACAACATATAATGGTTTTGTATCTTTGGAAGAAACAGTAAACAATGCCTGGGGAAATGTGCAGACAGCATATCAAAGAAGAGCGGATTTAATCCCTAATCTTGTTGCAACAGTAAAAGCATACAGTGATTATGAAGGTGAAGTCTTAACAGAAATTACAAATGCAAGAGCAAAAGTAGGGTCTGCTTCAACTCCAGAAGAGTTATCTTCTGCAGGCAGTGAACTGAATTCCGCCCTGGCAAGACTGCTTGTTGTTGTAGAAAATTATCCCAACTTAAAAGCAAATGAGAATTATCTGGATTTGCAAGTCCAATTAGAAGGAACTGAAAACAGGATCAAAGTTGAACGTGATATCTACAATAATGCAGTGAGGGCATTTAATATCAAAATAAGAAGATTCCCTTCAAACATAATTGCAGGAATGTTTGGTTTTCAGCAGAAAGAATACTTTGAAGCTGCAGAAGGCGCTGAAACAGCTCCTGACGTCGGGGAATTGTTTGAATAATTTTTTTTAAATCAAGAAAGCAAAAATTTTCTTGATTTTATAAAAATCCGTCCAATAAAAGCAGAAAATCTACATCACTTAGGTTTTATGTTTCAATTTTTTAGGATTTTCTTTAATTTCACATATTTTTTTACCAAATTTCCCATTAATTCAATCTTTTCTGAGTCATTTTCTGTAATCAATGTTTCCATATCATCAATCTTTTTAGCAACTTTAAATGTATCTTCCTTAACCAGAAGCAAAGGTATCTTTAATTCAGTTGCTTTTGCAAGTATATTCGCAGGAGGCATTATATTATTCGTAAGCAAAATTGCAGATGCATCTGTCTGAATTGCAAGAAGAATCATGTCACTCCTGTCCCCTGCTGTGATTATGAGCTTATTTTCCTGCTGGAACACAGGGCTCCTGTATGCTGCATCCGCGGAAAGTGCTCCTACAAACACATTCTTTATTATATTGCCCAGGCCTTTTGAACCGGCAACCACTTTGGCCATTAAATTATCGGCAATATATTGGGCTGTAGGGTAGATTATCTCTTTTTTATAAGGTAAAATCCCCAAAACATCAATGCACATATCTGAAATTTCAGATAGATAGTTTTTCTTGAATTCTGTTATATCATTCACTTTATTTATGATTACTCCTAAAAAATTCACATCTGCAAGATTAATATATTTTTTAATAAACGTTATATCATCAATTATTGTATCATCACTTCCGTTAATAACCAGAATCAGGTCTGCAAAAAGATGCCTTGCCAGTGATACAGCATCGAGATTAACAGATGAGCCATAAGACAAATCCGGGCCTGCCTCAATAAGGACAAGCTTTTTTCCTTTGCCGACTGTAGCTACAATATCATTAATCTTTTTACTTATTGATTCCTCATTGTACATATATTTAAGCTTGGAATGGTCAAAGCCGAGAGTAATATTAGATAAATTTTCTCTTTGTTTTATTATCTGTGTTATTAATAAAGCATCCCTGTCCCATAACCTTTTTCTCTTATAGACCAACCGGGCGCCTATCGGCTTCATGTAGGCCATTCTTTCCTTCAAATTCATAGCAATACCTAATATCAGGCCTGTTTTGCCTGTGCTTGCACGTACTGAACCAATAACAATTTTTCTCATATAAATCACCCCCTTACAGGATTTGAAAGTAATATTCTGACATCAACAGCGTTAACACCTTCTCCTTTTTTATAATCCCCCTTATCAAATACTTTAAGGGGATTTATCTCAATATCTGATATTTCTTTAAAAGTTTTCACTATTATTCCTAATTTCAAAAGAGTATAGACTACACTTTTTATATCTTTCCTGTTTTCGCCTCTTACACCTAATAATAAGCGATATGTTTTTGTTTCTTTTATCATGTCCCATGCTTCTCTTTTACGCAAAGGAAATGCCCTGAAAGCAACATCTTTCATAACTTCCACATATACTCCCCCAAGGCCGAACATCACAATAGGACCAAAGGAATTATCCCTTCTTGCGCCGAGAATTACTTCTGAGCCGGATGAAATCATTTCACTGATTTCAATCCCCTCTATCTTGGCATTAGGCATATTCCTTTTACAGTTATGAACTATCACCTCATATGCATCAAGGACTTCATTTTTATTTCCCAGGCTTAGAATAACACCGCCAACATCGCTCTTGTGAATAATATCTTTTGATACGACTTTCAAAACAACGGGATATCCTATTTTTTCAGCATATTCAGCTGCCTCTTTCATGCTTGTTGCAATGTATAATTTGGGAACATCTATACATGCAGCACGCATTAATTCCTGTGCTTCATGCGACATAAAAAAAGCCCGATTATCTCGTTTTACAGAATTAATGATTTTCTTAATCCTGTTTAAATTCATGCCCAGCTCTTCAGGGCCCAGATAATTTGAAAGCGTTGTTTTTAATTTTTTATTTTTATAATCAGCGTACATTGCGCCGAAACATGAGATTGCATCATCAACATTTGAAAAGACAGGTATGCCCTCATGTTTAAGCCCGTCAATAACTTTCTGGAAGCTTGGACCTCCTATAAAAGAAAAAATAAAAGGTTTCTTGCCCTTGTTTTTATTAACAAAATTATCAATTGTAGTAGACAGCTCATCTGAATTCAGAACAGCAGTCTCGCAGCCAAGGCAGATAATTGAATGAATTTTTTTGTTATGCAATGCCACATCTAATGCCCTTTCATATTCAGCCGCTGTTGCCTGGCCTGTAATGTCTATCGGGTTTTTTACAGAGCCGAAAGAAGGGACAGAATCAGCAAATATTTTTCTCATAACTTCAAAATCATCATACAATGTTACATTATATTTTTCACATGCATCAGCCGCCATTACACCTATTCCGCCGCCGTTTGTTATAATAACTGTATTTTCCCCTTTTGGGAGAGGAGATGCTGCAAGAAATTTACACCAGTCAAAAGCCTGGTTAACTGTCTCTGCCCTCATAACCCCGCATTGTTTCATAATGTCTGAAAATATTTCATCTGCGCCTGCCAATGAACCTGTATGGGATGCGGCCGCCATTGCTCCTCTTTTTGATTTTCCTGCTTTTATAACAACAACCGGTTTTTTCTTTGTGGATTCTTTCATTACTCTAACAAACCGCTCTCCGTTTTTAACTCCCTCAATATATATCATAACAACCCTGGTTTCCCTGTTAGAAACAAGATATTCAAGCAAATCAGATTCATCTATATCTGACTTATTGCCTACAGAAACCATCGCAGAAAGGCCTATATTCTCTGTTTTTGTCCTGCCCATCATTGCAATTCCCAAAGCACCGCTCTGAGTAATAATTGCAACATTTCCCGGATTAATGTCCTTTTGGCCAAAAGTGGCATTTAACATTGAATTTCTTGAATAAATTCCAAATATATTCGGCCCCAGAACACGCATCCCGTGCTCCCTGGCAAATGAAACAATTTCATGCTCCTCCTTTATATTTCCTATTTCTGAAAAGCCTGAAGTTATCACAACTAAAAATTTCACTCCTTTTTTTGCACATTCTTTAACAGCATCAAAAACAAATTCAGCAGGGATTGCAATACAAGCCAGGTCAATTATTCCTTCAATTTCATTAACAGTTTTATATATCTTCAAGCCAAGAATCCTCCCTCCTTTAGGGTTCACAGGATATATTCTCCCGTTAAATTTTCCGGACACAATGTTCTGCACTAATTTATAGCCAATCTTATTCTTATTACGGGATGCACCTATTACAGCAACCCCTCTCGGCTCAAACAGGTATTTTATACTCGGCTGTTTCATATTTTACTTAAACCCCATTTTAAGCTCATATACATCTTCATTTATTTTTTTTTCTATATCAAAACCCATTTTCTCAAAAAGATGAAGCATATGCTGGTTTTCAACAAGGACCTCTGCGGTAAATCCCAAAAGGCCCTGTTTTTTAGCAAGATGCGTCAAATATGAAAGCAATTCTGAGCCTATTCCTTTGTTCTGCAAATCATCCCTTATAACAAATGCCACTTCTGCCGTATGGTTGTCCTGATTAATTCCATACTGGCCAATCCCAAGCAGTTCTTCTTTTTCTTTTTTTTTTTTTATAGCAAGGATTATAATCTCTCTTGAATAATCTATTACAACAAATTCCTGCAATCTTTCATGAGGCATGTCTTTTCTTTGTGAGACAAATCTCTTATAAAGGCTTTTATCGCTCAATGAATAAAAAAATTCTTTTAAAAGAGGCTCATCGCTGATTTTTACAGGCCTTAATAATAATTCAATTCCGGTTCTTGTCACTTTAATTTTCTCAAGATCCTCAGGATATTCTCCCTCTTTGCCGGGAATAAATGCCTGGTCCTTGTATATGTAATTCTGTTTTTTTGCTTCCTTGATTAGCCAGGACCTGAAGTCAGGATGTGCAATTCCTATTAATTCCATTGCCCTCTCCCTTATATTTTTGCCATGCAGATAAGCAATGCCGTATTCAGTTACAACATAATGTATATCTCCTCTGTTCAGAGTAACTCCCGCGCCTTCTTTTATATTTGGAACTATTCTTGATAGTTTTCCTTTTTCAGCAGTTGAAGGCAAAGTGAGAATGGTTTTTCCGTTTTTTGAAAGAACTGAACCTCTCATAAAATCAGCCTGCCCACCAATACCGCTGTAAAATGTCTTGCCTATTGATTCTGCTGATGCCTGGCCTGTCAGATCAATTTCCAATGCAGAGTTAATTGCAACCATGTTTTCATGCTGGGCTATTATTAAAGGATTATTTGTATAGTCAACTGTCCTGAATTCAACTGAAGGATTATCGTGAAGGAATTCATATGTTTCTTTATTACCCATACTGAAAGTGGCAATTGTTTTTCCCCTGTTTATAGATTTTTTTGAGTTGTTTATCACTCCTTTTTTCATTAAATTTACGAGACCTTCTCCCAGAAGCTCGGTATGTACACCCAGATTCTTTTTATTAGCCAAGTTAGACAAAACAGCATTTGGAATGCTCCCGTAACCTACTTGTATTGTGTCTCCGTCCTGAATTAACCTTGAAACATATTTACCTATTTGCTGTGCAATCCTGTTATCTGCCTTTTCTTTATATTCCAGTAAAGGCTCATCAAAAGGAATAAGAAAATCAATGTCTTTAATATGAATAAACCCATCCCCGTGTACCCTGGGCATAGTTGAATTTACCTGGGCAATGACAAGAGAAGCGACTTCTGTTGCTGCTTTTACAATATCAACACTTATGCCAAGGCTCATATACCCGTGCTCATCAGGAGATGAAACCTGTATTAATGCTACATCAATCGGCACAAATCCCCTGTAAAATAAACTTGGTATATTTGAAAGGAATACAGGGGTATAATCAGCCATTCCCTGGTTGACTGCGTTTCTTGTATTCTTTCCAACAAAAAAAGAATTATGCCGAAAATTTTTCTGGAACTTTTCATCAGTATAAGGGGCAACCCCAAGAGTCCAGACATGAAAAACCTCAGCATCAAAAATAGCTTTTGGATGCGACTTCACGTATTTTATCAGTGAATTGACAAGATACTGCGGCTCTCCGCATGCTGTACTGATAAATATCCTGCTGCCTCTCTGGATATTGATAAATATGTTGCTATCTGAAACAAATTTTTCAGGATATTTTTTTTTCAATTGAGCAAGCGTATTGCTCTTCTTTCCTGCCATTAAAAATAATCCCCTCTTTTTTTATTATTCCTGTTTTATTTCTTCAATTTCCTCTTTTCCTTCTTCTAATTCTTTCAGTTGTTCTTTGTCAAATTCCAAAAGCAGTGCCTGGAATTCCCCTACATGAGTTTTTTCCTCTTTGGCAATATCCAAAAAGACTTTTTTTAAAAGCGGATTTTCTGTTACTGCTGCCAGTTGCTCGTAAAGATTAATTGCATCAAGCTCTGCTATAATTCCTGCCCTCAGAATTTCCTTATCCAACTCTTCTTTGTTTATATTTTTCAAATCAATTGGTATTTTTGATAACATAGAACCACCTCTATACTTAATAATTTAATCAGAGTTTTTAAAACTTGTCATAAATGATAGCCTTAAAAAATAAAGAAAAATCCTTGATTTATTTTGCCTTTCCCTGCTCTTCAACTGTTTTCAGTGCTTTTTTAATCTTTTCCTGATCTCCGAGGTAATAATGATTAATTGGTTTAAGTCTATTATCAAGCTCGTACACTAAAGGAATACCTGTTGGAATATTTAAATTAGCAATTTCTTCATCAGGAATATTATCAAGATACTTCACAAGCGCTCTCAGGCTGTTGCCATGTGCAGATATCAGCACTCTTTTGCCTGATTTTATTGCCGGAGCAATAGTTTTGTGCCAATAAGGCAAAAACCTATTTACAACATCCTTTAAACATTCTGTCTTTGGAATATCTTTTTTATCTAAATCTTTATAGCGTGGATCATTTCCGGGATATCTTTCATCAGCTTCATTTAACTCAGGAGGTCTTGAATTATAATCTCTCCGCCATAAATGCACCTGCTCTTCACTGAATTTAGAGGCTGTTTTTGACTTATTCAGACCCTGTAATGCACCATAATGCTTTTCATTTAATCTCCATGATCTGTAAACAGGAATCCACATCAGGTCCATCTTATCCAGAGTAATCCAAAGTGTCCTTATCCCTCTTTTCAGGACAGAGGTATAAGCTAAATCAAAAATATATCCCTCTTTTTTAAGGATTCTTCCTGCCTGCTCAGCTTCTTTAATGCCTTTTCCAGAAAGGTCAATGTCAGTCCATCCTGTAAAAATATTTTTTTTATTCCAGATACTTTCTCCGTGGCGCAACAAAACTAACTTAATCATTACAGAATTTATTTAATATTAAATCATATATAAAATTTATTAATTTATGCCCAATGAGTTATTTGTCTTTTTAATTGATTTTACTGCATCCTTAAAACCCATTGCTGCTCTTATTGCATCAATATTTTCAGGGATGACATCAGCTTCCTGGTGTACTGCCTGAGGAAAAAACAATTCACCGTTATAGTTTCCAATGCCCTGCTCCCATACACAGATTTCCATTATATCCCCTCTTATTCTGTGAAGGTCTTTTGCATATTCCATAATCTGCGCAGTTGAATCAATCTTCTGGTTTTTAGGGATTACTTTTACTCTTTCTGTTCTTTTGAACAGATTAACAACTTCTTCAACTTCTGCTTTTTTTTTAAGAACAACATTTAAATTATGCATGTGCATCAAGGTAGTGGGAACAACCACTGCCGTAGTAAAAACTTCCATTCCATAAAGCACTGTCCTGACATCAGGGCCGTGGTGGCTCGGCAATTCAAATGAAGGAATAATTGAGTTAAGGGGGCCTTTTTTTACATCGCCCGGATCAGCAGCTCTCCTTATTAGAGTAGCGCGTGCCCTTACTACACCAAATTCACGGTCCAGCGCATTTAAAGTTCGTGAAAGTCCTGTAGTATTGCAGCTTACCACCCTGATATAATCTTTGCCAATACTGTCATTATAATTGCACTGGGCAACAAAACTTATATCAGCTACATCTTTTTTTTCTCCTCCCTGAAAAATAGCTTTTTTTTTAAGAGGTAAATAATACCTCTCTTTGTTCTCTTTTCCATATGGCTTTGGGGAACAGTCTACAATAATATCTGATTGTTTTATTAAATCATTTATATTCCCTGCGAGCTCAATTCCATGCGCTTTAAAATCATTAATATTATTTTTCAGATTAAACACAGGTATTTTCTTTTTATATGCCAGACTGATTTTATAATTAAATGAATTTGCAGTAATCCCCATTAACTGCATATCATCCTGCAATAAAACCGCATCAGCAACCCTCTTTCCGATAGTGCCGTAACCGACTATACCAATTTTAATCATGTTTCTCACCTAAATCAGATGTCATAATTTATGCGGAGAATAACAAATATTTAAATTTATTTTTTATCATACTTTATCATACTTTTAGAAAAATCAACCCTAAATTAAAAAAACAGAAAAAAAATAAAAAAAATTATTGCATTAAAGGAAACTCCATTCCAGATACTCCGAACATAGTTGCTAAAAACGCTACTGCAGTTATCATTAATACCAACGCAATAATTGTTACAATTATTACAGGTATCAGGACAACAAGAATTGCTTTTCCCCTTGATAATTTATGGACTTCTTCTAATATAACAACCGATACAACTATATTCCATAAACTCAATACAGGACCTAAAAAAGGCACCCATGAAAGCAAAGAGCCAATTCCCATCGGCTTGTAAAATCCTGAGAATCCTGCTTTGCCGCCGAAAATTTTTGCAATGATATGAAGTATACCTATCCCTATAAAAGAGCCAATCACCGCACCAACTGCCCCTCCGATCCATGCCACAGGACCTGCTGTCAAAGAAGCAGCAATACCGCTGATTGCATAAAACAGAACAGCCATTAGCATTGCATCTTTGTTTTTTGAAATCTCTGAAATTACTTTCCTGTTTAGTTTTATAATCTCTATTCCTTTTTTAAAAGAATCTCCAAAATTCATTTATACACCTCCTATTACCTATTATTAAATATTAAATGCCCTTAAACCATTCCTGGGCATATTTCCCCACATAAGGCACTTCTTTTGCCTCTCCTTTGATTGCATAAACCAGACCCATTATCCAAAAAACAAGCAAACATACAGCAAGTATCCATCCTATTAAGGGAATCCAGAAAATGAAACTGCCTGCAATTCCCGCTAATGTCAAAAGCAGAGACTGCCTTATATGGAATTTTGCAAATCCATTTTTTTTATCATTGTTCATTAAAAAAGCAATCAGTAAACCTACCCAGGTTATATATGATATGATTGCAGTTGTCTTGCCTTCTTCAACTATTTTTTTATCCATTTATTCACCCCTTCAAAACCATAAATGAAAATAATACCAACGCCAAAGTATAAAAATTTTTTCTTTTTCTCAATTATTTAGCCTTTCTCTTTTCAATATATTCATCAATGTCCTGTTTGATTGTTCTTATTTCTTTTAGTTCCCTCTTAATTTTTATATTAGGAATTCTGATGCCTTTAAAAAGGCCTCTTTCTGTCAGAAATACAAGTATTGTGCTTAGTATTATGCTGAAAAATATTACTGATGAGACAATTGTTGAGTATTGTTCTCCATTAAACATCCCTGATTGTGAAGGCAGCTGGGCAAGGACTGCTGCAGCTAACCCCTTCGGAGCAAGAATTTCCATGAAGACCCTTTCTTTTTTTTGCATTGATTTTTTTGTTGATAATAAGACCGCCACTGGCCTGATATAAAATAAAATTAAAGTCAGGAGGAATCCTATAATCAAAGAGCCGTAATCTGAAAAATCAATAATTAACCCGAGATAAACAAAAAAAAAGGATTTCACAAAAAAGGATATTTGTGAATAGAAGAATTTTCCAGAAGGTGACACAATAGACTGGCTCTTTTTTTTAATTAGTAAAATGATTTTCTTTGAGTTACCTAGGATAAGGCCGAAAAACAGGCATGCTATGGCCCCATTTGAATTTACAAATTCCACAAAACTGTATAAAGCAAGCAAAAAAGCTATTGTTGTCATGTATGACTTACTGAAATGACGCATAATATCCTGCACGCGAATCCACAATAAGCCGCCTATCACACCAAGGGCAGCCGCCACAATAAATGAATACAATATTTCCTGGAAAACAGATTCTACCTGCAATGTATTCAATGTTATTATATTCACAATTGTTATTGAAGCTACAATGCACAAGACATCACTGATTGCGGATTCTATTGTCAAAATCAAATTTGTTTTTGTACTGATCTTCAGTCTTTTTACAATAGGGATAACTATTGCTGATGACGAGCCCCCTATAATTGTCCCCAAAAGCAGACTAGGCAGAAAATCCCATTTAAAGAATATGAACATAATAAGACCAATGCTAAGTGAAGACAGGATAAAGCTATTTAAGGTAAGAATAACACCTCCTAAAAATCCTTTTAAAAACTGTGTAATATTAATATTAAGCGCCCCTTCAAACAGGATGAATATTAAAGCAAAGGTTGTAAATATCGGGGCAACTGCAGTGAAAGCGGTATCTGCAATAATGTTTTCTGTGAAAAAATTCAATATTATTCCAACAAGCATTAGCCATATTACATCGGGGATATTTGTTCTCCGGAATATAATTTCCCCTACAAATCCTATAAATATTATCAGGCCTGCAATCCCGAACAACTGAAAAATTTCCATTAATTAATCCCCCTTTATTTATCCAGAGAAGTTTTCACTATATAAAATTTTTGAAAATTTATCTCTACTAATGAGTGTTTATTCAAAGATGGATTAGTTATTTATTTTTAATTGAAATTTATTTTCATGCTTGGAAAAATACTTTAATACCTTAATTCAAATTTTTTTTAAATTTATTTGGGCTTTGGGAATACTGCCGGTTGCTCCTGAATCTTAAAGCAGAAGTTCCCCAATTGCCCCTTGCGATTAAATAAACGCAGGGAGCCATTGAGGGACGTCTTCAATTACAGCAAGGGCAACAAGCGATATCCCTCAATAACTAA
>JAFGRO010000050.1 GCA_016935095.1 Candidatus Woesearchaeota archaeon | reverse complement strand
TGATTGTCAAATTGGCAGTACAACTGCCAATAATTATTAAGAATTCTAAGAATTAATGTGTTTCCTCACTTAACTTGACTTTGCCATGGAACAGATAATTTTTTTAATATCTCTTTGCGCTTATCAACACTTAGGCTATTAAAGCTGATAGTTGTTCCTCTGCTTTCACCCTCTTGGACAACTAATGAAGATAAAGTTGAGGCAATTTCCTGCACTTCATTAAATTCTTCTATCAAATCCTCTAATGTTGCCTGAGACCAATAAGTTCCATCATTAAATTGAACAGGATCCAGAAGTTGGTCATAGGTGCGAGCCTCACCTATAGGAGGCATAGGTGGACAAGCACATCCACTACCTCCAACTAATAAACCAGCAGCAGCAGCGACTGCACTCAACTTTAAAAATTCTCTTCTTGTAAATTTTATTGGCATCTTCCCTTCTTTCTCCAGCAGCCTGTTTAATAGTTATAATCCTATTTTTATCTCTATTAAGCAAGTTACCACTTTGCGAAGGTTAATATAAAGAAATTTATAATTCTATTATTTGAATTATTTAAACAGTTTAAACAAAATTACATTTATTAGTACATTGATTGAAATTAAAAAAAAGAAAAATAAAAATAATGGCCAGATGGAGCTTTGTGCAACAAAGCGAAATAGGATTTTTATTTTTTCTTTAAAAATCCGTCTGTGCCATTATTATTTTTATTTTTAAAAACTTAAAAAAAACTGTTGCTGACATTATTGTTATTATTTTTCTAATGTTTAACTAATAATAATTTCTCTAAAAATCTCTTTTCAACCAAAATATTTATAAATAGAATGCCTTTTCCAGATAAATAAGATTTCTCGAGGTTAATACTATGGAAAGTGCAAATATAAAAAAAACTGGTACAACTACTGTCGGCATTGTTGCCAAGGACTGCATTATTTTAGCAGCAGATAAAAGGGCAACAGCAGGAAATTTCATTGCTGATAAGAAAGTTGAAAAGATTGTAAAAATCAATGATTATATGGCAATAACTACCGCAGGCAGTGTTTCAGATATTCAGTTGATTGTTAAATTAATAAGGGCTGAGCTTGCATTAAAGGAAATAAGAACAAACAGGATGCCTAATATAAAGGAAGCTGCAAATCTTCTTGCAGGCATTGTTTACGGCAATATAAGATCTTTTTCAATGATTCCGGGTATAGTCCATTTCCTGTTTTCTGGTAGCGATAATGAAGGCAATCACATGTATGATATCTTCCCTGATGGCTCAATTTCAGAAATAGATGATTTTGTTGCAACAGGTTCAGGAAGTATGTTTGCCTATGGTATATTTGAGGCACAGTATAACAAGGACATTACTCAGGAACAGGCTGTTGAGCTGGCAGTGAAAGCAGTAAATTCCGCAATGAAAAGAGACTCTGCATCAGGTGAAGGCATTGATGTTGTTGTTATTGACAGCTCAGGCGTTAGAAAATTAATGACCAAGCAACTTGAGATTATAATAAAAAAATAAAAGATTCTTTATTTAAAAAACGTGTTGTTCTATGATTGAAATATTAGAAGAAATACTTAAGGATTTGCCAGAAGATAAAATAAGCGATGCATGTTTTGAAGGGGCAAATATAGTCCTGTATACAAAGGACAGTAAATTTTTCTTAAATAACGAGGGCATGATAAAGGATATAGTTAACAAAATAAAAAAAAGAATAGAATTAAGACCTGATCCGAGCATATGCCATGAAATTGAAAAGGCAGAAAAGGAAATCAAGGAAATTATATCAGAGGAGGCACAAATTGATAATATTATTTTTGATCCACAGCGCTCTATAGTCATAATTGAGGCTGAAAAACCAGGATTAGCTATTGGAAAACAGGGCGAAAACCTAAGAAATATCAGGGAAAAAACACTCTGGGTCCCTATAATAAAAAGAACGCCTGCATTAAGATCACAATTAATTGAAAATATAAGGGCTGTGCTCTATAATCACTCTGATTACAGGAGAAAGTTTCTGAATAAGGTAGGGGAAAGGATTTACCAGGGCTGGCTGAGGCAAAAAAAAGAGGAATGGATCCGTGTAACTTATCTTGGCGGAGCCAGGCAAGTTGGAAGAAGCTGTATTTTTTTGCAGACACCTGAATCCAGAGTATTACTAGATTGCGGAATTGATGTTGCTTCTGATGAGCATGCATATCCTTTTTTAGAAGCTCCTGAATTCAATATAAATGAGCTTGATGCTGTAATAGTGTCTCATTCTCATCTGGATCATTCAGGCTTTGTCCCTTATTTATTTAAATTCGGCTATCGCGGCCCGGTTTATTGTACAGCCCCTACAAGGGATGTCATGTCATTGCTTCAGCTTGATTTGGTAAAAATAGCAAGAGCAGAAGGAAAAGAGCCTATCTTTACAAGCGAAGAAATTAAAGAAATGGTTAAACATACAATAACACTTGATTTTGAAGAAGTCACAGATATCACGCCTGATGTGAGGATTACTCTTTATAATGCTGGCCATATCCTCGGAAGTTCAATGGTTCACCTGCATGTCGGCAATGGCCTGCATAATATATTATATACAGGTGACATGAAATTTAATAAATCAATACTATTAAGTCCGGCTTCAACCTTATTCCCGAGATTAGAGACGCTAATGCTTGAGTCAACTTACGGCGGAAAAGAAAACACATTACCTCCGAAACATGAGACTCATGAATATCTTAAATCAATAATTATCGAAACCCTGAAAAGAAAAGGCAAGGTATTAATGCCAGTTTTGGGTTCGGGGCGTGCACAGGATATAATAGTCTTACTGGAAGAGCTCTACAGAACAAAGCAAATTAATAATGTTTCTGTTTATATTGATGGTATGGTCTGGGATATTACTGCAATCCATACAGCATATCCTGAATTTCTGAATTCTTCAATCAGGAAACAGATTTTTCATAAAGATAACAACCCTTTTTTATCTCCAATTTTTAAGAGGGTTGGCTCAGCCAAGGAAAGAAAACAGGTTTTGGAAGAAACTGAGCCATGTGTCATTCTTGCCACATCCGGCATGCTGGTAGGAGGACCTTCTGTAGAATATCTCCGTGCTCTCGGAGATAATAAAAATAATTCATTATTATTTACCTGCTACCAGGGAGAAGGCTCTCTTGGGAGAAGGATTCAGAGAGGCGAGCGTGAAATAATATTTAAAAACGGCCAGAAACAGGAGATACTTGAGCTTAAAATAGAAGTTCATAAACTGGAGATGTCTGACCACTCTGACAGGAGAGAATTAATTAATTTTGTCAACAGGCTGCAGCCCAGACCTAAAAAGGTCATAATTAACCATGGAGAGAATTCCCGTTGTCTTGACTTAGCCAGTTCTTTGCATAAGATGATCAGGGTAGAGACACAATGCCCCCGGAACCTTGACAGTATAAGAATTAAATAATTATACTTACCCTTTTGCTTGTAAACCTGCTTCTGTCCGGTCTTACAATAGTAATTCCATAATAATTTAAGCCCTGCTCAGGGTTAATATCAATAAATTCAGTCACATCAGCATAAGGAATTGTTTTAATAGTAGTGTCATCAGGATATTTAGGGTAAGGATGCTTGGTTGTATGCACAATCTTGTAATATATGAAATCACCTTCATATTTATCCCACTTTAATAAGACTCCCTGTTCTGTTTTTTCAGCTGCCAGAGTTATTTCCTGGTCCGGTGTTTCATCTGAATTTGGAAATTCAACAGTAGCTATACTGGAATATGTTTTTTCATTAAGAGGGCCAAGTGCAACAACAGCATAATAACTGATTCCCTTTTCAGGATCTGTGTCAATGTACTCTGTTTCATCCTGGTAAGGGATTGTTTTTAAAAAAGTGTCTCCAGGATAAGCCGGGTTGGCATTAGTAATGCTCCTTATGACTTTATATGATTTAAATTCACCCGGGAACTCACTCCAGCTTAATTCAACAGAACTATCTGTTTTTTCCGCAGTTAAGGTAAATTTGTTTTCTTCTTCTTCAGGCATCTCTTCAGCTATTTCATTTTCTTCAGTCTTCACTGGGATATCTTCTGCTTCTTTAGTTTCTTCTTCTTCAGGTATTTCTATATTTGAAATCTCTTCAGTCTCTTTTTTCTCTTCTTCATTAACAGGCTGGATTTCCTGTTTACAGCTTGAAATAAATATTAAACAGATTAATAGAATTGATAAAAACAGCTCTTTTTTTTTCATGCTTATAACCTCTTTAAAAATGATTAAGAATATGCCCTTTTTATTTTTTGTGATTGATCTATTATCTATTATTTATTTACTACTTTTTAGTGCTTACAAACCATAAAATTTATAAATAGTAACTACTTTTTGGTGCTCATTATGAGTTTAAAATATATAATGTTGTTTATTTCAGCATTCCTTATCGGAGTTTTATCTACTCTTCTGTTTGTTGAGAATTTTACAATCACTGATGAACCTGCAACAACTACAACCTATACTTCTTATGTTATGAAGGAAGGAGATAATGGTTTTGAGGAGATTACACCTGAAAACACACAGGAAAATAAAAACAGCAACTTGCTGGCATTATTCGGCCTGTCAAATGAAGAAAAAGATTCGCCTTATGACTGGATCAAGGAAAACCAGATTAAAGTCACCAGCAAAAACATTGTAATTAATATTGAAAATGCAGAATGGGCCACTTTTACAGATACAAACTCAATGGACCCAGTAATTGATGAAGATTCACATGCCATTGAAATTATTCCTGAATCACCCCAGGATATCCATGTAGGGGATATTGTAAGTTATGATTCAAAATATTCTTCAGGCATAATAATCCACAGGGTTGTAAAAACAGGATTTGATAATGAAGGCTGGTATGCAGTAATGAAAGGCGACAATAATCCAAGGGAAGACCCTGGGAAAGTAAGATTTTCACAGATAAAAAGGGTTCTTGTTGCTATTATTTATTAAACAAGTGGATTAAATGATTTCTCTAGTTAAAAAACTATTCATGGTTATGGTTGGACTTTTTGCTGTCTTAATAACACTACTGGCTACAGCAAAGTAGACTTATATTTTACAAAATTTCCTAAAAACTATTTTTTATAAATTTTTATTTTTAGGCTTGGGGAGATGCGCTGATTGCTCCTGAATCTTAAACCAGAAGTTCCCCAAGCGCCCCTTGCACTCTTTCAGCGCAGGGAGCCATTGAGGGACGTCATTTTTTCACATAAAGGGCAACGTGTGCTCTCTCTCAATTATAAAAAATATAAAAGACAAAAAAATTATTAAATAAAAATTAAAAAAGAATTATTAAAAAATTAAATTCAGTTAAAGCTTAATCCTTTTCTCAGCAATCCTTACTTTTTTAGAATCATCTACTATACCGATAACTTCTGCTTTATAGCCATATTTTTCTTCAAATCCATCTATAAAATCAGCATTTTCCGCAATTATAATAAAACCAATACCCATGTTAAATGTAGAGAACATTTCTTTATCAGAGATATTTCCTGTTTTTTGGATTAAGTCAAATATTTTAGGGATTTTTAATAATTTATCAATCTTAAACCCGACAGTGCTGTTTAATCTTTTTAGTTTATTGAATGCAGAGCCTGTTATATGGGCTAATCCTTTAATATTATCAAAATTATTTTCAAGGATATCAATAATAGGTTTCACATAAATTCTTGTAGGTTTAATTAATTCATCTCCAATCTTTTTATTATCATAAGCAGTATCATTAACATCATACTTGCCAAGAAGCACTTTTCTTGCTAAACTATACCCGTTTGAATGTAAGCCAGAGCTTGCTAATCCTATGATTAAATCACCTGGCTTTATATTATCTCCTGTGATTATCTTTTCTTTTTCAGCAATTCCAATGCAAAAACCAGATAGATCATACTCTCCTTCTTTATAAAAATCAGGCATCTGCGCTGTCTCTCCTCCAATCAGAGAGCAGCCAGCCTGTCTGCATCCTTCAACAATGCCTTTGATTATTTCATTAACCTTATTTTGGTCAAGCTTTCCTGAGGCAATATAATCCATGAAAAATAATGGCTTAGCTCCTCTCCTGATGATATCATTAGCGCACATTGCAACGAGGTCAATGCCGACAGAGTCATGCCTCTTCATCATGAATGCAATCTTTAGTTTTGTTCCTACGCCATCGCTTCCTGAAATTAAGACAGGATTTTTGTATCCCAAAGGTATTTTAAACATTGCACCGATTCCCTTGTCATCAGGAATAACATTTTCAGAATAAGTCTCTTTAATCAACTTCATAATCATTTTTTTGTTTTCATCAGCAGCTTTGATGTCAACGCCTGCATCCTTGTATGTGAATGATTTTTTTTCTTCCATTATATACAATTCTCCTCGCAGTATTTAACAATATTCTTAAATATCTTCAATCCTTCCCCGAACTTTGGAATTTCTTTTCCCTGATCTTTTAACTTGCGTTTCAGGCGGGTCCAGTGCGGATGAGTCTCAAAAAGCAGATTTGCTTCCGGATGAGGCATCATGCCAATCACTCTTCCTGTTTCATCGCATATTCCAGCAACTGAATTTACAGCGCCGTTCGGGTTTAAAGGATATTTCATTGTTGCAAGATTTGTTTCAGGATCAATATATTGTGCAAAAAAATGATTATTATCCATAACCCTGTTCAGAACATCTCTGTTTTCAGCAATAAATTTGCCTTCGCCGTGCCTTACTGGAACATTCATAAATTCTAAACCTTTTGTGGCAATGCAAGGTGATTTTGAATTGAATTTTAATTTTATCCATCTGTCCTCATATCTTCCTGAGTTATTTAATGTTAAAGTGCAGTTCTGCTCTTCATAGTTTTTATCAAAAGCAGGCAATATCCCCAGTTTAATTAATACTTGAAAACCATTGCATACTCCGAAGACGACCTTTTTCTGCTCAAGTACAAATTCTTTGATTAAATCAATAAACCTTTTGCCTTTAATCTTCTTGAATCTGAGCAGATTGGCAATTGCCTTGCCACTTCCAAGGTCATCTCCGAAACTAAATCCTCCAATTATCATTAAAATATGATAATCAAAAAGATTAACCTCTCCTGAAATTATATCTCTCAAATCAACAATATCAGCTTTTGCATGAGCTAGTTCAAAGGCTTTTGCTGATTCATATTCGCAGTTAAAGCCAAGTCCTGTTGGAATAAGTGCTTTTACTTTATTCATCTTTTTTCAATTCATCTCCCGGGATTCCGCCTACTCCCCAATGCTTTTTTTCAACTTCTGTAACTACAACATTAATATGCTCTTTTGGGCAATTAGCACATTCTGAAACAACTTGTGTTACTTTTTGTATCATCATTTTTTTTTGCTCATCTGTTCTTCCTTTCCAAAGCTTTATTTCAACAAACGGCATTTATATCACCTCACTCTTTCCAATGGCAGGTCAAATCTAAGAGTTTTTTGCCAGGCAGTTTTCAATTCCTGTAAATCAGCCTGCTCAACCTGATTATTTAATTTTTTTATTGAAAATATTTCATTGTCTTCCACAATCCCTATTAATGCAAAGACATTTCCCTTCATCATCTCTTCAAATTTTTCTTTATTTTTTGGGTTAACAGTTACAATGAACCTGGACTGTGATTCTGAAAACAACAAATAATCATTTCTTTTAATATATTTAACAGGAATTTTATTTAAGTCAATATAAATACCGTATCCTCCTGAAAAAGCACTCTCAGCCAAGGTAATGCCAAGACCTCCCTCTGAGCAGTCATGGCAGCTTTCAATTAATTCATTCTCCATAGATTTTCCCAGTGCTTTGTATAATTTTACTGCAGTTTCTGCATTGACTTTTGGCACATCATTTCCAATGAATCCTTTTTGGTGAAAATACTCTGAAGCGCCGAGTTCATTTTTTGTTAATCCTAAAATATATATTAGGTCACCTGGATTTTTGACATCAACAGTAATGCATTTTCTTATATCTTTTATTTTGCAGACACCTGAATAAAGCAAAGTTAATGGAATTGAAATCTTAATCTGTTTTCCATTCCCATCAATGTACTTGAAATCATTTTTCATGCTGTCTTTTCCGGATGTGCAGGGGATATTATATGCAGTTGCAAAATCATAAAGTGCTTTATTTGCCCTGACTATTTTTGCAAATTTTAACTTTCCGTCAGGATTCTTTTTTTCATCATAATATGAATCAGGGCAGCAGAAATTATCATTGACAGACCACATAACAATTTGATTATTTTCCAGATCAGGAATTCTGCCGCCGGTTGCAATAATATTGCGGACCATTTCATCAAAAGCGCATGCGCTCATGTGGTATGAGTCAATATCGCTGTATCTTGGGCAAAGGCCGTGGCCAACAACAAGTCCTTCATAGCTTTTGATTTTAGGCGAGATTACAGAAGCATCGCTCGGCCCGTCATTTTTTATTCCTGAAAGAGGCTTTATTATAGTACGGCCTTTGACTTCATGGTCGTACGGCCTTACAATGTATTCTTTACTGCATATATTTAGTGAGCTGAGTAAATTTTTTAATTCATTCAGACATGAGTCAGGCTCTGGAAAATCAGGCTCTTTATTTTTATTAGGTTTCCACTCTGCCTTCACGTGTTTTTTCGGGGCACCCTCATGCAGGAATTTCATGTTCATATATGCAACAGGCTTTTTATTATAATACAGCTCTAAAAATCCTGAATCCGTAAACTCTCCGAGAACACTTAATTCAACATCTCTTTTTTCTGCAAATTCTTTTATATTGTCAAGGTTTTCAGGCGCTACAACAAGGCTCATCCTTTCCTGGGATTCAGAAACAAATATCTCCCATGGCTGTAACCCATGATATTTTAAAGGCACTTTATCCAGCTCAATCTTAATTCCGTTAGTGATTCTTGCTAATTCTCCGAAACTGGATGAGAGGCCGCCGGCACCATTGTCAGTAATTGATTTAATCCATCCCTTTTCTTTGATCTCCCATACAAAATCCAGCATGATTTTCTGAGTAATGGCATCTCCAATCTGAACAGCGCTTACAGGGCTTCCTTCATGCCTTTCTTCTGAACTGAATGTTGCTCCATGAATGCCGTCTTTTCCCACCCTGCCTCCAATCATGATTGCAATATCACCCGGGTCAATTTCTTTAACAGAAGAATCTTTGCAATGAATTAATGACGGCATTAATCCAGCGGTCCCGCAATATACAAGTGGTTTTCCGAGATACCTGTCATCAAAATACAGAGAGCCGTTTAAAGTGGGAATTCCAGACTGGTTGCCCCCGTCTTTAACACCTGTGTGCACTCCGTTGAATATCTTCATCGGATGCAAAGTATTAGGAGGAAGATCTTTATTATAGAACGGATTGCCAAAACAAAAAATATCTGTGTTAAACAATGGTTTTGCCCCGACTTTGCCTGTACCTGCTGGATCACGATTAACACCGACGATTCCGGTAATTGCACCGCCATAAGGGTCTAAGGCAGAAGGTGAGTTATGCGTCTCTACTTTAAAAACAAAATTAGTGTCATCGTCATATTTTACAATGCCTGCATTATCATTAAATATTTTAATTAAGTAATCAGAATTTTTTTCTTTTAATCTTTGCTTGATTAAGTCAGTTGAACCTTTGATATAAGTTTTAAACAAGCTGTTAATAGTTTCTTGTTTTTCGGTTTCCAGATCACTATAATGCACAATGCCATTGAATTCTTTATGCTTGCAGTGCTCTGACCATGTCTGTGCAAAACACTCTAATTCAACATCAGTCAATTCATTGCCTAACCCGATTTTTTTTCTTGCTTCAATAATCTCTTTTTGATTAAAATGCCTTTTAATCTCATTGAACTCTGTTATATTCAGAACAAGGCACCTTTCTTTTGATAATTCCATTAATTCATGGTCTGAAAACTTATTTAAGTCAAACTTCTCTATCTTAATTCCGGGGTCTCCTTTCACAACAGGCATAGGACAGCCAATCCCTTTTTCATTAAATTCTTCTTTACTTAAAACAATAAAATTTTCAATAAGCTCATTACCAAGAACTCTCTTTGAGATTAATTCTAATTCCTGTTTTGTTAAGTCTCCTTTAAACAAGTACTGGATTGAATAAAACACTTTTTCATTATCCTTAAGATTTTTATCAAGAAAAAACTCAATATTTTTTTTAGCTGTCTTTCCGACATTATCTGTAACACCAGGCTTAAACCCTTTTTCAGCAATAAAATCAAAATCATCTGCAATTGCTTTATCAACAGAACAAATTTCAATAACCTTATCTGTAAAAAGCTCTTTTCCGATATTGTTTAATGTGTCTTTATCCAGGCCAAAATTCAGTGTAAAAACATTAATTGTCCTGACAGAATCAATGGAAAGGTTAAGCTCATTCTCAATTCTTTTTTTAACAGAGTCTCCTCTCGGATCAGGAACTTTTTTTTTAAGAGCAACCTCTATTCTGTGAGCCATGATAAAACACTTATTTAAAATACACCCCTTATAATAGATTTCTTAAAATTTTAATAGTATATAAATTTAATTGAACTTTTTCGGAAGAATTAACACCTTATTTTTTACATTCACGTAAATCACTTCATCTCCTTCATTGATGCTTTTAATGATATCCTGCTCAGCATCCGCATCCATTGTCTCATAAGATATACTGTCCATGATTTGTACATTGTCATCTGTTTTTGAAATAACAGTAGCCTTTTTTTTAAAAACATCAACAATATCAATTTTATCGTTATGCGCAAAGGTCATTGTTTTTTCGGATTTGCCGTCAAGCGCCTTTGCAAAAATCTTCAGTTTTGTATGAGAATGCGTACCGCAATTGACAAGCTCTTTCCTGGTAACTTCAAAGACCTCACCTTTATGTTCAAAATATTTGCCTTTCTGAAGCTCAGTTGCAATAGCCATAGCTTTTAGAAATAATGAATAAGCTTATATTCTTTTGGGATAAAACAGGAAACATTAAATATTCATCTCCCTTATCTTCCTCTTCATCTCATCTCTTTTTTCTTTTAATTTTCCTGTAAACCTATTATCATAATTCATTATCTCAATGCAAGCGATTGCTGCATTCTCATATCTATTTAAACCAACCCAGAGTCCTTTTTTAGTAACTTCCATTAATTTCAGAGAGTCTGCTGCTGCTGAATTATCAAGAACAGGAACATTAACTATCAATAAATCATCATCAAAAATTAATTCAGAGATTTTATTTAAATTTACAAAATTTAAATTTACAGCATTTTCATCAAACTCTTTTGTTAATTTATTTTTAACTCCGAACTCTGAAAATAAATCCTGGATTTTTTTGATTTTTTCTGAATCTATTTCTTTATTCTCAACAATAATTACTTTATCAGGTTTTTTAAAAATCAGTTTTGCATTTCTCACAGCTTCATTATAATTATCTACCCCGACAGCTAAAACAGGAATTCCGGGAGGCATCTGTACAATAGAAAGCAAAGCATCCAACCCATTGAATTTTCCTGAGCAGGGCACTCCAATTATTGGACGGGTAACTTTAGATGCAATTACACCAGGCAAATGTGCAGCCAAACCTGCACCTGAAATAATCAGTTTATAATATGTTTTCAGGATTTCATCTAAAAATTCAGGTGTCCTGTGAGCAGAGCATATTTTTAATTCAGCATTGGCTAATTCATTTAATATGGGCTCATAGATTCCTGCATCAGATTTGCTCCCGAAGATGATTAAGATTTCTTTCATAAAAACCAACTAAATAATATTGTTTATTTAACTTTTACTATAATTAGGAGCTTCCTGTGTTATAATCACATCATGGGGATGGCTTTCTTTTAATCCTGCGTTTGTTATTTTCAAGAATTTTGGTTTTGTTCTTAATTCATCAATTGTTCTTGTTCCGCAATATCCCATTGCGGATTTTAAGCCGCCCATTAGCTGATAGACGGTCTCAGCTATAGTCCCTTTATACGGCACGATTCCTTCAATACCTTCTGCAACTAATTTTTTTGTATCAGTGATATATTTTTGTCCGTAGCGGTCTTTACTGCCTTTCTGCATTGCTCCAAGAGAGCCCATGCCCCTGTATTGCTTGAACTTTCTTCCTTTGATAAAAACAGTTTTACCCGGGCTTTCTTCAGTTCCTGCCAGTAAATTGCCGATCATGACGCAAGATGCGCCGGCAGCAATTGCCTTGGCAATGTCCCCTGAATATTTAATGCCGCCGTCGCCAATAACCGGAATATTATATCTATCGGCAATTTCTGCACATTCCTGAATTGCTGTAATCTGGGGCACGCCTGCTCCTGAAATGATTCTTGTTGTGCATATTGAGCCGGGACCTACACCTACTTTTACTGCATCCGCGCCTGCCCTGATAAGGGCTTCTGCACCTTGACCTGTTGCAACATTTCCGCCGATAACCTGCACATCAAATTCAGATTTGATTTTTTTTATTGTGTCAATAATATTTTTTGAATGCCCGTGAGCACTATCAACAACAATGACATCAGCTCCTGCATCAATCAATGATTTAACCCTGCCAAAATCAAAAACACCTACTGCTGCTCCGCATAACAGTCTCTCTTTCCCATCTTTTCCTGCATTTGGGAACTGCTGCATCTTTTCAATGTCCTTTGTTGTTATAAGGCCAATAACTACTCCTTTACTGTTTACAACAGGAAGTTTTTCTATTTTATGATTATCAAATAGTTTAATGGCTTCTTCGTGAGAGATATTCTCTTTTGCAGTGATTGGATTCAGGCTCATGACATCTTTCACATCAAGGTCAAGATTTTTTTTGAATCGTAAATCTCGGTTTGTGATAATGCCTACAATGGCATTATCCTTTATAACAGGAAACCCGGAAAATCCAAGCTCATTCATCATTTCAACTGCTTTCCTGATTTTGTCTTCAGGGGAAAGGCACACAGGATTATCTATTATCCAAGAAGAAAATTTTTTTACTTTTCTAACCTGCTTTGCCTGATCTTCTATGGGCATATTTTTGTGAATAATGCCGATACCTCCCTGGTTGGCGATTGCAATGGCAAGCTCTGCTTCTGTTACAGTATCCATTGCAGCGCTCATCAAGGGTATATTAAGCCTGATTTTTTTTGTGAGTTGTGTACCCAAATCAACTTCAGTAGGCAGTATCTCCGAATACATTGGTGTTAAAAGCACATCATCAAATGTCAGACCGATTTTAAAGTTTTTTTCTTCCATAATAATCACCTTATGTTTTTGATTTTTACAGCATTATTCCCACTCAATTGTTGCAGGAGGTTTATTAGTAATATCATAAAAAATGCAATCAATACCAAATTGTGAGATCTCTTCTATAATCTCATTCAGGATGTTTTTGTTCATTTTATAAAAGTCAGCGGTCATTGCTTCTTTTGAACAAATAGGTCTTAAAACAACTGATTCAAAATATTTAAAGCCAACAGGAATAATAATGATTGGAAACTGCCATATCTCCTTTATTAAATTGTATTTTTTAGCAATACTGTTTACTTTGAAGTCAATCTCTTTTAATAAATCCAGTCTTGGTTTGGTTAAAAAAGCTCTTTTTGGCTTCAGTTCATATTTTTTTTCAGGATATAACTGTAGAACAACCCTGTTAATATCAAAAAAATTATTTGTTAAATGAACAGATATTTTTTCCAATGAATCCCAGTCTGTTTTTCCAGTTAAATATGCACAATGTTTATAGCTTCTTTCATCTCCCTGTACGCCGACGCTTTTAACAGGAAGAACACCAGATTCATAGTTCCCTATATAAGAATTTATTTTGCTGGATTTTTCATGTTTTCCGTCTGAGCAGAGACACCTGATAGCAAGCCCCGGCCCAGGAAAAGGATGCCTCCATACTAAGTCATGGGGCAGCCCGATTAATTCTCCGAGTTTCCTGACTTCATCTTTGTAAAGATTTGCAATAGGTTCAATCACTTTATTCTGCTCGATTAATTTTTGAATTATTTCTACACGATTATGATGTGTCTTGATTAAATCAGAATGCTCTGTTCCGGAGCTCTCAATTGAATCAGGGTAAATAGTGCCCTGGCCAAGAATCCAGTTGTTCTCATCAAGTTTTAGTTTTTTTAATTCTTTTAGCTGCACTTCAATAAATTTATTGCCGATTCTTTTTCTCTTTTCTTCAGGATCAGCAATGTTTTCGACCGCTCTAATAAATTCATCTGAATAATCCGCAACATGGAAATTACTAAACCCGAGCTTTTCCAAACAATCTTTTACAAGCATTGATTCATTTTTCCTCATGAATCCGTTGTCTATATGCAATCCATAGACTCTGTCTTTACCGAGAACTTTCTCCAATAAAGCAAAGCAGACTGTGCTGTCAACACCTCCTGAGACAAGCATAAATACATTTTTATTAGTTGTTTTCAGGATAATTTCATCTGATATCTGCTTTAAATAATTAGACATATCCCATTCTTGCTCACATTTACAAATTTTTATAACAAAATTCTTAAGAATCTGCATTCCGTTGACAGTATGAACAACTTCAGGATGGAATTGTATGCCATATAAATTATTGTTAATGTTTCCTATTGCAGCATTAATCCCGTCTGAGGTTTTTGCAAGAATTTCAAAATCTTCAGGAGCTTTTGCAACACAATCCCCGTGACTCATCCACACGGTTTCTTCTTTGTCAAGATTATTTAATAATGGGCTGTTCTTTATAATTGAGATTTTCGTTAACCCGTATTCTTTGGTTTTTCCGGGAATGACTTTACCATTGAGAAAAAAACCCATTAACTGCATGCCATAGCAAATGCCAAGAACAGGAATACCTAAATTAAAAATTTCTTTATTGGTTTTTAAGGAATTCTCTCTGTAAACACTGTCAGGACCTCCTGACAAGATAATTCCTCTATAATCTTTTAATTCATTTATGTTAATGTCAAGGTTTTTTATTTCAGAATAAACATTTAACTCTCTTATTCTACGAGCAATAAGATGAGTATACTGAGAACCAAAATCAAGAATGCAGATCTTGTTATTATTCAGAGCCCCCATATATTTAGAAATCTATTTTTGTTTAAAAAGTTTTTTAAAATGAGTTAATTTACTAGAAATATTATGAAAATAAAATTTTTAGGCACAGGAGGAGTATCTGGCGTTCCTGAATGGAATTGTGATTGTGAAGTATGTAAGAGTAATGACCCTAAAGATAAACGTTTAAGGCCTGTGCTTTTTGTCCAGATTGAGGAAAAAAACATAATTATTGATTTTGGACCTGATTTTAGACAACAACTGTTAAAAAATGAAATTAAGAAATTAGATTTTGCATTTCTTACACATGCACACGGAGACCACATGAACGGTTATATGGAATTAGCAAGGCAAAAAAACCTTGTTTTTGAAGCACCAAGAAAAGTACTTGATGAATTTTTCAGGAGAATCAGGAGCAGTAAGGACTGGTTATTAAGAAGAAATCCCACTATGCAAATGAATTATTTTAAAAAGAAAAAAATTGGTCAATTTGAGATTGATACAGTAGCACTAAAACACCAGAAAGATTACGAGGAAGAATATATGCCCTGCTATGGTTATATCTTCAGGTCTTCAGAATTCAGTTTTGCATATTTAAGTGATTACAATGAGATTATTGAAATTGAAAAATTAAAAAATCTTGATTTATTTATATCAGAGGGAAATGGCTTGGATAAATCCAATACAGGACATGCAGGTGTTAACGGAAGCATTGAAGTATATAAAAAAATAAAGCCAAAAAGGATGATACTTACGCATATTAATCATAAGACAGGTCATGCTTTTTTGACAGAACATGTCAGCAAATTCGGAAATATTGAAATTGCATATGACGGAATGGAAATAAATACAGAATAAAAAAGAAATTTTTTTATAGTACTATAATTAATTAAAATTTAATGAAACTATCTCTATTAAAAGGAATATCTTTCGGGCTCACTTCAGGAATAATTACAACTCTCGGCTTAATTGTTGGCCTGCATTCTGGCACGCATTCTAAATTAGTAGTGCTAGGAGGCATAATTACAATAGCTGTTGCAGATGCTTTTTCAGATGCTCTTGGTGTTCATATAAGCGAAGAATCTGAAAACAAGCATTCAACAAAAGAGATATGGGAATCAACTGTTGCAACATTTATTTCAAAATTCCTGTTTGCACTTACTTTTGTTATTCCTGTTTTATTATTTGAGCTTTCAGTTGCCATTACAATTAGTGTGATATGGGGGCTATTTGCTCTCGGAATATTGAGTTATTTTATTGCAAAAGATGAAAAGAAAAAAGTTATCGGAGTTATATTTGAGCATTTGATTATTGCGATTTTAGTAATTATACTAACACATTTTGTAGGGGACTGGATTTCCTCATAGAAATAAAAAAATATTTAAAGATACATTTTCATAAAAAATAACAGAGGTGTATTTAAATGAATAAAAATATTGTATTTATGGCATTATTTGTTCTGCTAATTGTTTCTGTTGTTGCACAACAGCAGGGAAGCCAGGGAACAGACATAGAAGCAAAACCTGAATTAATGGGAAATGAGGAATCTGGTAAGCCTGAAGATGCGGGAAACGAACAAATTGAGGGAGAGCAGGTTGCTGTTGAGCAGAACACACAAAACCAGGGAGAGGAAAGCCAGCTTATGATTCAGCAGAAGCAGCAGGAACAGGTGCAGAAGCTTGAGCAGGTAAAATCAATGATCCAGCAGAAACAGCAGGAACTTGCCGAAGAGATGGAAGGAAGAAGTGAAAAATCACAGAATGCATATAAGAACCAGAATGAAGTAAGGATTGCAGTCCATTCGCTGCTTGCAATGAAAGAGGTTCTTGGAGGCATCGGCCCGCAGGTATCTGAGATTGCAACCCAGTTTGATAATTCTGTAAAAACAACCTTACAGGCAGAGGAAAAGATTGAAAAAAAATCAGGTCTAGCAAGGTTCTTTACAGGCGGAGATGAAAAAGCTGCTGATGAACTTGCCAGTGAGGCAACTAAAAACCAGGAAAAGATAAAAGAGCTTAAGCAGCTCCAAGAGCAGTGTGACTGTGCAGAAGAAGTAAAAACCATGCTTCAGGAGCAGATACAGAGCATGGAGCAGGAACAGACAAGATTAATGCATATTGCTGAAAAAGAAAAGAAAAGCAAGGGGATTTTCGGCTGGTTATGGAAGTAAAGTAATTAAAGAAAATATCCCTATTAATATAAATAACATCCCGGATATTACTGAAATCATTTTTTTATTTATTTTTCTTGATGCAATATTTCCCATATAAACTGCTATTACAGAAAGGATTGTTAATGACAGCATAACTCCAAAAAAAACCATTAATGGATTATACTGTATTGCAAATAAGCCTGATGCAATCTGTGTTTTGTCTCCCATTTCAGAGACAAATATCATTCCAAACCCTGATAAAAAAGGATTTTTCAGTCCGCATTTTGTTTCTTCTTGTTTATGTTTTAATAAAATCATAATCCCGAAAATAAGGAAGATTAATCCAGAGAAAGTCCTGATAATATATTCAGGAATAATAATTGAGATAATATTTCCGGAAACTACAGCCAGGCCATCTGTAATGATAAAGCCGAGAATCACTCCAAGAATCAGCTGAAAATGTTTTTTTGTTTTGGCGGCAAGGCAAAAGACAGCCAACTGTGTTTTATCTCCTAATTCAGCCAGCCCTACCAATAAAAAAGGTATAAAAAAATCCTGGATCATACTCTTGCTAAAAGA
>JAFGRO010000049.1 GCA_016935095.1 Candidatus Woesearchaeota archaeon | reverse complement strand
GGATTATGTTTATTTAACATCAATAAAAAGGAGGCTCTATAAAAATGAATGGTTTTTACACTAAATTTGATTTGACTCAACATGAAATAAAGCAGATTGAAAAAGTTAAGCGAAAATACCCTATGAAGGTTTCAAAGTATTATCTTGATTTGATTAAAGAAAAAAATGATCCGATATGGAAGCAGTGCATCCCGAGCATTGAAGAATTAAATGATAATGTAAATGAAGAGGACCCGTTGCACGAGGAAAAGTACTCTCCGGTTTCTTATCTTGTCCACAGGTATCCTGACAGAGTGTTGCTTTTAGTGAGCAACAGGTGTGCAATGTATTGTAGATTTTGTACAAGAAAAAGGAAAGTCGGAAGGATAGTGGATATTACGAAAGAGCATATACTTAATGCAATCTCTTATATCAAAAAACATAAAGAAATAAGAGATGTTATTGTATCAGGAGGAGACCCTTTAATGCTTAGAGACAAGGAGATTGAATTTGTACTTAAGAACTTAAGGCAAATAAAACATGTAGAGATAATAAGGATCGGAACAAGGATACCCTGTACATATCCGATGAGGGTTACAAAAAAGTTGTGCAATATGCTTAAAAAATACCATCCGCTGTATATTAATCTTCATTTTGAGCATCCTGATGAAATAACTGAAGAGAGCTCAAGGGCTTGTAGGATGCTTTCAAATGCAGGAATACCTCTCGGCAATCAATGTGTCTTATTAAATGGAGTAAACAATGATCCAAAAGTTCTTAAAGACTTATTTCAGAAGCTCCTGACAATAAGGGTTAAGCCCTATTACATGTACCAGGCAGACCAGGTTAAGGGCACAGACCATTTCAGGACTAATGTACAGGATGGATTAAAAATAATTGAAAAGTTGACTGGATTTACTTCCGGCTTATGCGTTCCCCATTATGTAATAGATTCATACGGCGGCGGAAAGATTCCTATCCTTCCGGAATATATGCTGTATAAAAATAATGAAAAAGTTGTGTTAAGGAATTTTGAAGGCAAAACAGTTGACTATACCAATCCATTAATTGAAAACAAACAGGAATTCAATGACAATCTAAATATTGGGGTTGTGTTTAACTTAAAAAAGAATATGGAATCCGGCAAGCCTTTGGACTGGTATGCTGAATTTGATGAGATTGATGTCCCTCTGGCCATAAAAAAATCTCTTGAAAAATATAATTTTAAAACAGAGCTTTTAGAAGCAGATATTAATCTATTTGAAAAGCTTAAATCTGGAAATTATGATTTTATATTTAATATTGCAGAAGGATTTAATTGTGAGTCAAGAGAAGCGCAAGTGCCTGCAATGCTTGATCTGCTTAATATACCTTATACAGGTTCAGGTGTTTTTGCACAAGCACTGACATTAAATAAAACAAGGACAAAAGAGATTTTGCTGCATTATGGAATCCATACTCCCAAACACCAGTTGTTTACATCTCCAAACCAGAAAATAAATCCTGATCTGCAGTTTCCTATGATAATAAAGCCCAATGCAGAAGGATCTTCAAAAGGTATTAATAATGACTCTCTGGTCAAAGATGAAGAAGAGCTTAAGAACAGGGTCAAATACATTCTGTCTACATACAAGCAGCCTGCTCTTGCTGAAGAGTTTCTTGAAGGACGGGAATTTACTGTTTCAATTCTGGGAAATAATCCACCTAGAGTCCTGCCTATTGTTGAAGTAACTTTTGATTATCTTCCGGAAAATGTAAATAAATTTGATTCTTATGAAGTGAAATGGTACTGGGATAACCCCTCTAATCCAATCAATCCAATAATATGTCCGGCAAATATATCAAAACAGCTTGAATCCAAACTAAAAACTGTCGCCCTTAAAACATATAAAGCACTTGGCTGTGTTGACTTGTGCAGGATTGATATTCGGTTGGATAACAGAGGTATCCCCAATGTGCTAGAGGTAAATGCCCTTCCCGGATTAATGCCGGACCCGAAAGAAAATTCAAGGTTTCCAAAAGCCTGTTTTGCTGCCGGCATGAGCTATGATGATATTATTCTTGAAATATTAAATTCTGCAATGAAGAGATACGGGTTAACTAAAAAAATAAAATCAGTTCAAAGTCTGGAAAAAAATGAAAATAAACTGCAAATTTGACAGTAAAGGAATTGTGCTTTCAGTTAATGAAATAAAATATGCACTTGAATTTCCAAGTGAAGTATGGATGAATTTTCCAATTGAGCACAAGAAGATTTTTGCGGATAATTATGCATTTTTGAAGTCATTGCATCTTCCAAGATTTTTTGAAGATTATGAGAAAATAGAATATAAAACATCTTTTCCTTTGTTTAAATCACAAATATATAACTGCATGCTGAACAACCTTGCTTTTTCAGCTGATGTTGATAATGCGTCCTCTGCGGAATATATTAAAGGGTTTCTTAATCTTGAGTTTGGGTTCAATGGTTATAAAAAAGATTCTCTTCCTGATTATAAAGAGGAATTGCAGGAGAAGGCGGTTGTTGCAATGTCTTTTGGCAAGGACAGTCTTTTGAGCTACGGACTTGCAAAAGAGATCGGACTAGAGCCTGTCCCAATAATGTCTGTTGATAATGACTGTCCTGTTGAAAATAAATACAAGATAAATATTTCAAAGATTTTTTCAAAGGAAACAGGCACTAAAATAGGGCTTATTACAAATAACACTTCTTTAATCCACAGGCCGAAATACTGGAAAATCCCCAATACTGAGTGGGGATTTGGGCATTTAATTACAGAGTATGTTTTCAATACAATGCCTTTCGCCCATTATTTGAATTCAAAATATATTGTTCTCGGAAATGAAAAAAGCTGTGATGATTCTTATATAAACAAAGAAGGTTACTTGAGTTACCCGGTGTATGACCAGTCAAGCGAATGGTTGCTTGAATTAACAAAATTCGCTAAATCCATGACAAATAACCAAATGCAGGTCATTAGCCTGATTGAGCCGCTATATGAGCTTGCCGTGCTGAAAATACTCCATAACAGATATCCTGAGCTGGGCAAATATCAAATGTCCTGCTTTCCTGATGAAAATGAGTATGGGAAGCACCATTACTGGTGCGGGGCATGTTCAAAATGTGCCAGGATTTATATCTTGCTGAGGGCAAACAAAATCCTTCCGAAAAGAATAGGCTTTAAGACAGATATGCTTGATATGAAGCACAAAAACCTATATTCAATTTTTGGTGTGGAAAAAAAAGAAGGCGCATCTGTTGGCTATGATACATCAGGATGCGGAAGAGATGAGCAATTATATGCATTTTACCTTGCGTACAAAAACGGGGCAAAGGGCAAATTAATTGATTTATTTAAAAAAGAGCATTTACATGAAGCAAAGGAAAGAGAAGAAGAATTTTACAAGAAATTTTATGGAATCCATAAATCAAAGACAATTCCGGAGCATATTTTAACTAAGCTTATCCCAATTTTCAAAGAGGAACTCGGAAAATAATGGATCTTATTTCAGGCTATATTTTTCTAATTTAATTTTTCCGATTAACATATATTCCGCACTTCCACAAAATTTTTATATTAGAAAAACCATAATCTGTATTGATTGAAGGAAAAAAGATATTAGTTCTATTGGATTCTGTGAGATTGAAATAGTTAATTTTATAAAGGGAAAAATTTTCCAGAACAATCATGTCTTATATCTTTCTTTTGGAATGAGGAATATGCTCGATAAATACAGCTCTCTGAAAGAAAGACAAATAAGTGCCCTGGTAGTGTAGCGGCCTATCATAAAGCCCTGTCACGGCTTTGACCCGGGTTCAAATCATTATCGTGAAAGTCCCGGCCAGGGCGTTTTATAAAATAAACGTCATGGGCCGGTAGCTCAGCTTGGAAGAGCACCTGACTTTTAACTCGTAAAGAGATCAGGTGGTCGCGAGTTCGAATAAAAATTCGAAAATCTCGTCCGGCCCACTTTTATAATCAATCGGTGAATGCTTTAATGAAAAAGGAATTTGACTTAACTTCACATGTGCTTGTTCCTAAACATATTCTAATGAATAAAAAAGAAGTTGAAGAACTTCTTGAAAAATATAAGATAACTTTGAATGAGCTGCCCAGAATTTCTTTAAAAGATCCGGTAGTGGCTAAGCTTAATGCTTCGTTGGATGATGTTGTCAAAATAATCAGGTCCAGTTCAACTTCAGGAGAGAGTGAATTTTACAGAAGGGTTGTGAAATGAGCAGACGGGATATATTAATCAAAAAATATTTTGAAGAGAATTCGTTTGTTAATTCAGATATAGAATCATTTAATGCTTTTATTGAAACGGAATTGCAGAAAATAATAGATGAAAACGGCACTATACTGCCTACAATCATTCCTCATACAATTGATGAATTCAAAATTAAATTTGAAAAAGTCACTGTGGGCAAGCCTGAGATAACTGAAGCTGACGGAAGCAAACGCTCTATATATCCGATTGAAGCAAGATTAAGGAAAATCTCATATTCAGCGCCAATATATATAGAGGCAAGTTCTCATGTAGATGGAATCCAGAGGGAATCATTTAAAACATTAATAGGAACAATCCCCATCATGCTGAAATCCAAGAATTGCCATCTCAATAATTTGAGTAAAGAGGAATTAATTGAAAAAGGGGAAGACCCGACTGATCCCGGAGGCTATTTCATTGTTAACGGCACAGAAAGGGTTTTAATCAGTATAGAGGATTTAGCTCCAAATAAGATGCTTGTTGAAGAGAATAAAACAGGTATCAGCAAATATACAGGAAAACTATTCAGCGAGTATGGCTCATATAAAATTCCTCACACAATTGAAAAAATGAAAGATGACATTTTTTATCTTACATTCACAAGAGTAAAAAGAATACCTATCATTATAATAATTAAAGCCCTTGGCTTAGTCAAAGATGAAGAGATAATGGGCTTTATTGACTCTGAATTTAAAGACGAGTTGTTCATTAATCTTTATGAGTTTGTTAACTTCAAGACAGAGGAAGAATCACTTGATTATATCGCAAAAAAGATAGGTATTACCCAGGCAAAAGAGATAAGGATTGAAAGAATGAAAGAAATTCTTGACAAATACCTGTTGCCTCATCTTGGCACAGCGCCTGAAGACAGAATATTTAAAGCGTATAATCTGTGTAAGCTGATAAAAAGGTATGTTGCATTATCAAATGGCAAAATTCAGACTGATGACAAGGATCATTATATGAATAAAAGATTAAAATTAAGCGGAGTGCTTTTAGCTGATTTGTTCAGAGTCAATTTAAAGATTCTGATAGGAGATTTGCTTTATAATTTCCAGAGAATTGTAAAAAGGGGCAAATTCCCTTCAATTAAAGTAATAATCAGGGATAAATTGTTAACGCAGAGAATATATAGCAGCATGGCGACCGGCAACTGGGTTGGCGGCAGGAAAGGTATCTCGCAGAGAATACAGAGACTGAATAACCTTGAAACATTATCCCATTTGCAGAGAGTTGTTTCTCCGCTTTCAACATCCCAGGAAAATTTTGAAGCACGCGCCCTTCACAGTACTCATCTTGGCAGGTTATGCCCAATTGAGACACCGGAAGGCACTAATATAGGCTTGAGGAAGAATTTAGCGTTGCTGGCTAATATTACCCAGGAAGTCAATGAAGACAAGATCATAAAGACCCTGAAAACCTTAGGTGCTAAAACAATTAGGTGAAATCATGAGTGAAATTTACTTAAATGGGAAGTTTATCGCAACAACTGATAATCCTAAGTTACTCCTGGAAAATTTTACAGAAGAAAGAAGGAAAAGTAAAGTTCATTATTCTGTAAATGTATTCTATGATGACGATATGGACCAAATACAAATTGAAAGCTCTAACGGAAGGGTTATAAGACCTTTGATTGTTGTAAAAAACGGCCAGCCATTATTAACACAGAAGCATCTTGAGCAGCTTGAAAAAAATGAAATAACTTTCTCAGACCTTGTAAGGCAGGGAGTGATTGAATATTTAGATGCGCTTGAAGAAGAAAGCACATTAATCGCATTTTATGAAGATGAATTAACTGATAAGCACACTCACCTGGAAATTCTGCCCCTGGCAATTATTGGTTTATGTACCAGCCTTGTTCCGTATGCTAATTTCAACCAGTCTACAAGATTGAATGCAGGCTCTAAAAACCAGAAACAGGCTCTTGGCTTTTATGTAAATAATTTTTTAGTCAGGATGGACATGGACGTGAATCTGCTTCACACACCTAATTTTCCGATTGTAAAAACAATTATGCATGATTATTCAAATTACGAGAAGCACCCTTCTGGCCAGAATGTTGTGGTAGCGGTTTTGAGTTATGATGGTTATAACATGGAAGATTCTATTGTAATCAATAGGGGCTCTATTGAAAGGGGATTTGCCAGGTCAACTTACTATAGGCCTGTAATTAGTGAAGAACTGCGCTATTCAGGCGGACTGATTGATGATATAAGTATTCCTGATAAAGATGTCAAAGGCTATAAGTCTGAAAGGGATTATAGGTTTCTGGAAGAAGACGGTATTGTTTATCCTGAGTCTAATGTTGCAGAGGGAGATGTGATTATAGGAAAAACCTCTCCTCCAAGATTCCTTAGCAGTCTTGATGAATATAATCTTGCTACAAGCTCAAGAAGAGAATCTTCAATGACATTGAAACATGGTGAACAAGGCACAGTTGATTTTGTTTTGATTACAGAAAACCAGGAGGGGAATAAACTGGTTCAGGTAAGGGTGAGAGACCAGAAAACTCCAGAAATTGGAGATAAGTTTACTTCCAGGCACGGTCAAAAAGGCGTGATAGGCATGATCATCCCTTCAGAAGACATGCCATTTAGCGCAAGCGGTATTGTCCCTGACATTTTATTTAATCCGCACGGGATCCCATCAAGAATGACAATGGCCCACTTAATTGAAATGCTTGCAGGAAAAGTAGGGGCATTAAAAGGCCAGTTTATTAATGGAACTCCTTTTGACTGTGAACCACATGAAAATCTTAGAAAAGAATTGCATTCTCTCGGATTCAAAGAAAACGGCACTGAAACATTATATAACGGCAGAACAGGGAAACAGTACAGGGCCAAGATCTATGTTGGTGATATGTATTACCTGAAATTGAAGCACATGGTTTCTAATAAGCTTCATGCCAGGGCAAGAGGTCCTATCCAGCTTTTGACAAGGCAGCCTACTGAAGGCAGGGCCAAAGAAGGAGGCCTGCGTTTAGGAGAAATGGAAAAAGATACTTTTGTTGCTCACGGAGCCTCTCTGTTGTTAAAAGAAAGATTTGATTCTGATAAAACAGTTGTTCCTGTATGCGAGGAATGCGGATTGATAGCAATTCATAATGAATTTAAAAACAGGTCATACTGCCCTATTTGCGGAGAGAATGTGTCTATTTCAAATATAAGCATAAGTTATGCATTCAAACTAATGCTGGATGAATTTAAATCTCTTGGAATTTATCCGAAACTAATACTTAAAGACAAATACTAATGATAAAAATGACAACGGACTATCTATTTAAAAAAATTGACAAGATAAGGTTTGGAGTTATTTCTCACAAAATGATTAAGAAAATGGCTTCTGCAAAAATTGTCACGCCTGAATTATACGATAAAGAGGGGTATCCTGTTGATGGCGGATTAATGGACACTCGCTTAGGCGTTATTGACCCCGGCCTGAAATGTAAAACCTGCGGAAGCAAATTAAAAGAATGCATAGGCCATTTTGGTTATATTGAGCTTGCCAGACCTGTAATTCATGTCAAATTTGTAAAAATAATACTGGATTTGTTAAGGTGTACCTGTCAGGAATGCGGAAAAATTCTGCTTCCAGACGAATATATTAAAAAACATATGAAGAAATTTAGTTCGATTGAAAAAAGAAAAGGCCAAAAATTCAAACGTGTTAAAGTAAAAGAGCTTATTGTGAAATTAAAAACAATTAACAAATGTCCTCATTGCAAAGCTAAATTGAGTAAAATAAAAATAGAAAAGCCTTATACTTTTTATCAGGGAGATAAAAGGCTGAATCCGATAGAAATTCGCACAAGATTAGAAAAAATTCCTGATGAAGACTGCAGGTTATTTGGATTGAACCCCGAGGTTGTAAGACCTGAATGGATGATCTTAACGCTGATGGCAATTCCGCCCGTGACAATGAGGCCATCTATTACCCTTGAATCCGGTGAAAGAAGCGAGGATGACCTTACTCATAAACTTGGTGATGTTGTAAGGATTAATCAGAGATTATTTGAAAATATTAATGCAGGTGCTCCTGAAATTATTATTGAAGATTTATGGGATCTACTGCAGTATCATATAACTACATTCTTTGATAATAATATTGCACAGCTGCCTCCAGCCAGGCACCGTTCTGGACAGCCTTTGAAAACAATCACTGAAAGGATTAAAAGCAAAGAAGGCAGAATTCGTCATAATCTTGCTGGCAAAAGAACAAACTTCTCTTCCAGGACAGTTATAAGTCCTGATTCTATGTTGGCTCTGGATGAGGTTGGCATTCCTAAGGAAGTGGCAATGAAACTTACAATTCCTGAGAGAATTACTGAATGGAATTTTGAATATCTGAAAAAATATGTTGAAAACGGCCCGAAAAAATACCCTGGAGCAAATTACATAATCAGGCCGGACGGCAAAAAAAAGAAAATTACAGATGAGACAAAAGAGCAATTGCTAGAGGAGCTTCAGCCAGGGTATTATGTTGAAAGACAACTCTTAGACGGCGATGTTGCCATTTTTAACAGGCAGCCATCTCTGCATAGAATGAGCATGATGTGCCACCGCATTAAAGTATTGCCTTACCTGACATTCAGATTAAATCCGGCTGTTTGCGCGCCCTATAATGCAGATTTTGATGGCGATGAAATGAATTTACACATTCCACAGACCGAGGAAGCACGTGCAGAGGCTGAGATTTTAATGCAGGTACAGACTCAGTTAATCTCTCCCAGGTATGGTCTTGGAATAATTGCATGTAACCAGGATGCGATTTCAGGAAATTTTATTTTGACAAAAGAACTTAAACTTTCAAGAGAAGACGCTATTCAGCTGCTTGCTTCTATTGGAATTGAGGACTTTACAAACTTTTCAAATTCAGACATAGTTGAGGGAAAAGATGTTTTCAGCTTTGTCATTCCAAAAGATTTTAATTTCAAGGGCAAGACCCGGGCAGGAGAAGAGGTTGTTATTGAAAAAGGAAAATTAAAAAAAGGATTTATGGATTCAGCAAATCTAGGCTCTGGTTCAGGATTATTGATTAGGAACTTACATAAAAATTATGGCTCTGCTATGACAATTGATATATTAGGCAAACTTTTCAGGCTGGGTATAAAAGTTCTTCTGAAATATGGATTTTCAACAGGATTAGCAGACACAGACCTTCCAGAAGAAAGCAGGGATAAAATTAAAGAGATATTATCAAATTCAGAGGTTAAGGTTGATTCTTTGATCCAATCATATGTAAAAAATGAACTTAATGCGCTTCCGGGAAGGACAGTAAGAGAGACTCTTGAACTGCGGATTCTTGAAACACTGAACAAGGCCAGGAATGAATGCGGAAGAATAGTCTTTAAAACCCTGGACAAAAATTCGCATACTCTTATAATGGCAAATTCTGGCGCGCGCGGCAATATAATAAATTTAGCGCAGATGGCATCATGTGTTGGCCAGCAGGCTTTGCGCGGAGAAAGAATTGAACGAGGCTATAAAGACAGGACCTTATCCTGTTTTAAACAGGATGCCCTGGGATCAGAAGCTCACGGGTTTATCGGAAGGGGATTTAAGCAGGGATTGAAGCCGCATGAATTTTTCTTTATGGCAATGACAGGAAGAGACAGTTTAATGGATACTGCTTTAAGAACACCAAAATCAGGTTATCTTTACAGGAGGCTTGCTAATTCAATGCAGGACCTTAAGGTGGAATATGATTATACAGTAAGGAACGCATCTAAAAAAATTGTACAGTTTACATATGGAGATGATGGTCTTGATGTTTCAAGGACAGAAGGCGGCAATATAAATATTAAAAAGATTATCCAGTCTGTTCTTTAACAGGAGTGAAAAATGGCAAACTCAATATTCAATGAATATAAAAATAAATTACCAAAAAAAATAATTGAAGATATTGAAAAAGAACTGCCTAAAAATATTTCCAGTTCAAAATTAAAGATTATATTAGAAAAGGTTTATCAGGAATACCTTAATTCCAGAGTTGAGCCTGGTGAATCCATTGGTATAATTAGTGCGGAATCTATTGGCGAGCCTGGTACGCAGATGACATTAAATACATTCCATTTTGCAGGAGTTGCAGAGATGAATGTGACCGTTGGCCTGCCGAGAATTATAGAGATTTTAGACGGGAGAAAACTTATCAAAACTCCTTTGATGGAAATCTATCTGACTAAGCCCTACTCCGACGGCACAGACATAAAAAAAATTGCCCAGTCCATTAAACAGACCACTTTTAAGGATTTTATTGAAGAGATATCAGTTGAAATTACAGAAGGCATTATCAAGATTAAGTTAGATGAAGAAAAGAGTAAAGGAACTGATGTAACTGAAAAGAGACTGAATCAGGTTCTGGAAAGGGTTTTGAAAGGATATTCAATAAAAAAACAGGAAGACACACTCATAATTAAATCAAAAAGCAAAAACGAGAATTTAGGAGAGATTTATAGGCTCAAGGAGAAGATTAAGGATGTCTATGTTTCAGGTGTTAAAAAGATTACCCAGGTTTTGCCGGTGAAGAGGAACGATGAATTTATTATTATTACTGCAGGTACAAACTTAAAAGAGGTTTTGAAGCTTGATTTTGTGGATAAAACAAGGACTATTACAAATGATGTTTTTGAAATTTATGATGTGCTTGGCGTAGAGGCTGCCAGAGAGACAATAATTAATGAAGTGTATAAGGTTATAGAAAACCAGGGACTAAATGTTGATATAAGGCATATTATGCTTGTTGCTGATACAATGACTTTTTCAGGGAAAGTAAACGGAATTACAAGGTATGGTGTTATCAGCGAAAAAGCCAGCATTCTTGCAAGGGCTTCCTTTGAGACGCCTATAAAGCATTTAATTAATGCAAGTTTAGTCGGTGAAACAGATAATCTAAAAAGTGTAATAGAAAATGTCATGCTAAACCAGCCTGTGCCGGTAGGAACAGGATTGCCAGACTTAGTAACAAAGATCAAATAATTCGGACTATTTCTCTGGAAGAGAATATAGTCCTTAATATGTTTTTACGAGATTTTTTTTAAAAATCTCTGCTAAACCAGCCTGTGCCGGTAGGAACAGGATTGCCGGACTTAATAACAAAAATTAAATAGATATATTGAATAGGCACAATCTTTATAAACAATTTTGATTTTTTCAGGAAAATGGCTCCAGCTAAAACAGAAATAGACAATATTAAGAAACTAATAAAAGAAAATAAGTTAATTATAGGTACTGAAAAAACCATAAAAGAACTTAAACACGGAAATCTTGAAAAAGTCTATCTGTCAAAAAACACGCCAGCTGATGTTGTTGAAGATATAAACTATTATTCTAAATTAACAAATATTAGTGTAATTCAGTTGGAATTAGCTAATGATGAAATAGGCATATTATGTAAAAAATCTTTTTCAATTTCTGTTATGGGAGTTTTAAGAAACCGAAATGAGTAAAATTACCTATAATGCGGACCTATTAAAAATAATGACTTTATTTGAGTCAATTACAAAGGCAAGGCTTAAAGATTGCTTTATTGATATGAATTCATTGCTGACTTTTGTTGTTTATGAAAATGAAATCGGAAAAGCCATCGGTAAAAAGGCAGTCAATGTAAAAAAACTGGAGAGATTATTAAAAAGAAAGATTAAAATTGTTGAATTTAACTCTGATTTAATAAGGTTTATCAGGAATCTGATAATCCCCCTAAAAGTAGATGAAATCCAAAAAGAGGATGAGCTGATTATGATAAAAGGCGCAGATTCAAGAACAAAAGGCTTATTAATAGGTAAGAATTCCCAAAATCTAAAAAATCTTCACAATATTGTTCAGAAATATTTTACAATAAAGCAAATCAGGGTAATTTAAATGGTAAAAAAAACTCAGGGAATTAATGCTGCTAAAAAATTGATTAGCCGCAGGTCTAAATTCAGGTGGAAGAATATAAAATATAAAAGAAAAATCATGAATCTAAAAAAAAAATCAGATCCATTGGAAGGTTCTTCCCAGGCTTCAGGCATAGTTTTGGAAAAGACACAGGTTGAAGCAAAACAGCCCCATTCCGGATTAAGAAAATGCTGTAAAGTCCAGTTAATTAAAAACGGCAAACAGGTAGCGGCTTACCTTCCCGGAGATGGTGCCAGCAAATTCGTTGATGAGCACGATGAGGTTATAATTGAGTGCATCGGCGGCGCAAAAGGCCGAGCAAAAGGCGATATTCCCGGTATAAGGTGGCAGGTTATAAAAGTTAATGACCAGTCATTGCCCGCTTTGCTTTCAGGCAGGCTGGAAAAAGCCCGTAAATAAAACTAAAAATTATCTTTATGTTAAAATATTAAAATGGCAGAACTTAAGATTTTCAACAAGTGGCCTCTTGAAGGAATTGAAGTAGAGGATCCTGGATTAAAAAAATATATTTCACTTGAGCCGCGGATCGTTCCTAAAACAGGAGCAAGATACGGAAGCCAGAGATTTCATAAATCTAAGGTTTTTATTGTTGAAAGGCTAATTAATAAGCTAATGGTTGCAGGCCACAAAGGAAAAAAACATAAAGTTACTTCAGGCAGGAACACAGGGAAGGCAGCTTCTGTATACAACCTTGTGGAAACCGCACTTGAAAAGATTGAGCAGAGAACAAAAGAAAATCCTGTTAAGGTTTTTTTAAGAGCACTGGAAAATGCCTCTCCCAGAGAGGAAATCATTACAATAGAGTATGGAGGTGCCCGTTATCCAAAGGCTGTTGAGATTGCGCCTCAAAGAAGAATTGATCTCGCATTAAGGTATATGGTACAGGGTTCTTATCACTCGGCTTTTGGCAGGAAAAAATTAAGTGTGAATTCTCTTCTTGATGAAATAATGGGAGCATATAATCTGAATAGCTCTTCAAATGCAATTGCAAAGAAATTTGAACTTGAGAGACAGGCAGATTCAAGCAGATAATCTCTTCTTTTGTTTTTCTTCTCTTCTTACAAGTATCTTGAACACAATCGGCGATATAATCGTAGTCATTAGCGCCATAAAAACAACAGCATTGAAAATTTCATTGCCGATCATGCCTATGTTTTTTGCAATCAAGACTGCAAATAATTCTGTTGCGCCTCTTGCATTTAAGCCCCAGCCGATAATCATTCCCTCTAAAATGGATTCTTTGCAAAAGAAATTCCCTATTATTGCTCCTAATAATTTTCCGAGAATAGCTATGACTGTAAGGACAATCCCGAACATTGGAGACTGGATTAATGTTGCTGGGTTTATTAACAATCCTATCCATATGAATATCATAGGCTCAAAAATACTGAAGTTGACAGTTTCAACAACTTCTATGACACGCTGCTCGTCTTTATAGCCGTTTTTGTCTATCAAATGGTCTTTTACAATAAGACCGGCCAGCAAAGCGCCTATAATATATCCAAAGGCAAGCAATTCAGAGCCAAGGCTCAGCAGTATCAGGATAACAAAGCATGCTAAAAATAATTCAAAATTCCTATGTGTCTTTCCGAGTGAATCAAAAAAAAACGGCACAAGAATATATCTCATGATTGTAATTAACGAAAAAAAGAAAATCAGCTCCATTGCAATTTTGAACAATATAAAGCTCTGCGATAAATTAATGGATTTGATAATGATTCCCAGCAATGCTATGACAATTATCTCAAAAACATTTCCGATAGCTCCTGCCTCAATAATTAATTGCCCTATCCTTGTTCTTATTAATTTTAATTCATCCAGGATTGAAATGCTGACTTCCTCTGCTGTTATTGATAAGCAAACCCCTACAAAAAATGAAGTAACTAGAGAATATTTAAATAAATAAGCTGCAACAAAACCCCATATAAATGGAAAAAACCCTGCATTAATCGCCATGATTGAAGAGTTTTTTGAAAGATTTTTCATTGATCTAAGGTTAATTTTTAATCCCAGGAAAAACAATGTAAGCACAATTCCAAGGTTTGCAAAGAGCTCAACTATATGCTCAAACTCAGGTATAAATGAAAGCAGATTTCTTGATAATTCCGTATTTAAAGCCAAGCCCACAATCAATGGCGCTATAATATTAGGGAGATTTAATTTTTTAAAGAGCCTGTTTATCAGAAAACTGGAAACCAGGCATATGCACAATGTTGACAATAACTGTATAGTGAACGTAACCTCCATAATATAATTTTAATAATATGTATTTAAATAAAATTCTGTTTATTGATGGGTAGTGAAATGGAATAAAAGATTGATGGCTGAGTCGGATTTTCTGTGTTAATTTTCTTTAAAAAATTTTTTTAATCTAAATTTTATATTTTCAGGCTTGGGGAAATCTGCTGATTGCTCCTGAATCTTAAACAGTAAGTTCCCCAAGCGCCCCTTGCATTGTGGGACTAAGCTCCGAAGGAGCGCATGTCGCACTTGTTTTTACGAGATTCCCTAAAAAAAGCT
>JAFGRO010000048.1 GCA_016935095.1 Candidatus Woesearchaeota archaeon | reverse complement strand
TATTTTTATTAAACCTTTTGGTTTAAAAACAGATTTAAGTTATTTGCTCTGATTTTTATCTGAGAATTTAAGTTGTTTTTAGAATAGTTAATAAAAATTAATTAAAAGAAAAGGAGAAAAAGAAATTATTTTTCATAAATAATATTTTTAGCTTCATTTAAGGCTTTTTTACATAAGTCTTTAATCTCAGTTAACTTTTCATCTTCAATTTCTGTTTCTGTTCAATATTGGAAATTTTCTCTTATTGTTATAACATTATCTTTGTGCTGTTCCTCAGGTTCAATTGTTTTTAGAGATTCAACTATATCTTTTGAAAGGTCTATTTTGTTTTGATTTTTTAACTGTTCAATTAGTGCAATAGTACATTCCTGATTTTGTGATTCGTAACCAATTTTTTTGATTATACCTAAAAAACAATGATAAATTGTATAGAATCCTGCACTTACTGACCAATCTGAAAATCCTGTTTTTTCAAAGAACAATACTGCTTTATAATTATGCTCTGCTTTTTTTAAATGTTTTTTTGCTTCTTCAATATCCGGATTGATTTTTAATAATCCTCTATGTTTTTTTCCTTGTTCAATTTCTTTTTTAGCTTTATTTAAGCACCATTTAACTTTATTATCAAATTGAGACATATTTAATCAACTCCACATATTTTTCATAACCATGTAAAACTATACCTTCTTTAACAGCAGTTAGTAAAACTTTGTTATTTTTTTTAAAATTTTTAATAAAATCTTTTTCAGTCTGTTTTAATGGGTGTATTTTTTGAATCAAAATTGTGTTTTTTTCTTTAATTATTTCATTAACTTGTTTATTCTTATCTTTGTTCATTATTAATAACAGATCAATATCATTGGCTGTTTTTGGTTTTTTGAGTACTGAGCCAAATAGTAATACTACTTTAACATATTTGCATAATTCTTTAAATTCATCTATCCATCTTTGCTTTTTTCTTGCTTCTTCCATAAGTAATAATTCAATATGTTTTTTAACATATTCATCTCCTAATCTCAAATAATAAAAATTAGCTTTTCCTAGTTTTTTGCTTTTCACTATATTATTTTTCTCAAGATTTTTAAGTGATTTATATGCCCCAACCCTTGTTTTTCCAACTTCAGCAGAGATTGAACTTGGATTATACTCTTTTGTAAAGTCCTTGAATAATTTCAATACAATCTTTTTTTCTAAATCAGTTGTTAATGGCATTTTTTATGTTAACTAGTTGTTTACATATGTAAACTGATAGTTACTATATAAATCTTTTGTTTTTGCAGATAGGTTTAAGAAAAAGATAGTTGTTTTTAGATTAGTTAATAAAAAAGAAATGAAATTAAAAAAAGAGAAAAGATTAAGGTCCAACTGGTACTGGTACTAAGTGTCCATAAGGGAAAGGGATAAAAAATTCAGAGAAAACACCTGCTGGAACAGATGCTTCTGCTAATGGAAGTACAGGCAATCCAGTAATACCTTGAGTACCAAACTCAGGGTAATACTCAAAACCTTCATAATAACCATTAGGTTCTGTTTTCACCACAACAAGATCATGTAAGGCTCCATCGATTCCTTGGACATTAAAAATATATTGAGCAATTCCATTCATTGTAACAACGCCATCATAATACCCTTCTGGAGCTGCTCTTGCCACTACTATACCAAGATGAGGCTGTGCACTATTAACTGCATATATTTCTCCAGTCAATTTATCAATAGACATGTTTTCAACACCTTTTATTGGCTCCATCTGACCCTCAGGCATTTCAACTTCATTAGCTTGTGATCTTGCATCTATTTCTTCCTGTGGTATTTTAGCCCGAAGTGTCTCAAGTTTGTATCTTGCAACTGACGGAGAATCTTCTGTACAATATGTATCTAAAGTTGCAGATCCATCTGTCTGGTTTTGTGCAAATTGGATTCCACCATCAATCCATTGTTGAGCTTCTTGATATCTTTTTGCATTTATCAATTGCCCGGCATTATAACAGTAATCTTGCATATTATATGGTTGTCTAAGTGTCACATCTACAACACCAGGATGCACAAAAACAGCATCAGGCTGAGCAGTCCCCTGCTCTGATGTTGTTGGAGGAACCATACACCCAGCCCCAAGATACAATGATGTAACTATAGCACCCAAACATAAAATTCTTGAAAGTTTCATTTTGTTTCACCTTCTAATATTTATTAATTATTTTATTTCCCCCTTTTTCCGAATTATATACTTATATAAACCTTATATAAACTATTCACTACTAACTCATAACTAATATATAAATGTGATGTTTATTTTTTTTAAACCTTTTGGTTTAATTTTCTAAAAAGAAATCCATAATTAGGCAATGATTTTGTTTTTTATTTCCTGACTTCAACTTTTTCTTTCTTTTTAAGGATAAATAATTATTCTTTGAAACTACTTTTACTCCAAGGGTTTTTTCATGTTTTTTAGTATCTCATTTCCAATCTCACTTAAAAAGGGATTAAATCTTTTGAGGAATAAATCAAATCCTTCTGGAATCTCATTTAATAGAAGGTAGTTGTCCTTATTCTGGGAATACCATTCAGCTGAATCTAGTTTATTTTTTAAATTTTGGGTGTATTTTTTGTATTTTAGCATGAATTTTGTTTTTTCTATAACAACATCCTTGAACTCAATAGGATTTTTATTTAATTTTCTTAAAATAATGAACACATCCATAAAATCCCTTTCCTTTACTCCTCTTCTTGTCAGGATTGCCCTTATCTTTTCTGCAACAATCTCTTTCAGGTCGTATGTCAGGACTGTCGGCACATCTAATAGTTGTTTGTATTCTGGAAATAAAAAAGAGATCTCTTTTTTATCAATGTTTTTTAGCAGAGGCTGCGCTTGCTTTTTTATACAGTTGTATCTAAAAGATTCAATAAAATTAAACTGCAGCTTGATGAACTGCTTTTCATTAGTCACAGAAGAAATATACCAGACTTTCACTGTGATGAAACGCTTGCTTGCACCGTATTCAATATATGTCTTGTCAGTTTTTGCTGCCTTGAAATCAAGATTGTATTTTTTAGAAATTTGCAGGATTAAGTTAAGAAGGCAGTCTCTTTCAGCTCCCAGCAGCCTGCTAGTTTCTTTTTTAGACCTGTTTTTGAATTTATCCTGGTCTGTAAAAGTAAAGTCAAGGTCTTCTGAGAATCTATAATATCCAAAATAGCATTTAACTAAACAAGTGCCTCCTTTAAAAGCATAGTTTGTGCTGAAGTAGTTATTTGCTGCAAGCTCAATCAAAAACAGCTGCAGGATTATATCTTTTTCTACTAGTGCAGTGTTTTTTATTTTTGATTTAGATGAAATATAATCTACTAATTTTTTGTCAAGCATATTTCCTCCACAAATTTCCTTACAGTTTTTGGATAATGTTTTGCATATTTTTTAAGGGTATCTTTATTGCTGTTTTCCAGCAATAACAGGATTTTGTTCTTGATTTTTTCATTGGTTTCGCTGTTATATCTGCCTAGATAAACCATATCCAAAAGAGTCTTTTCAATATCTGAATAATTATAATACTTATTGTTGCATATCCCAAAATTAAGCAGGTCTTTTTTTATTTTTACAAAATTTATTTTTACACCTATAATTTTAAATGGTTTTGGCCTGAATATCTTGTCATTGATTATAGTCTCTACAGGAAAAAATTCATGGGTAAGATTATGCAGCTTTAAAGCAGATTCCATGCCAAAGTACCAAATGGCATTTTTAATTTTCATTGCTTCAGCAACTGCCTCTCTGTAATTAATCTCAACCTTGTCCATTTTTCTTTCTTCTATTGAGTTAATGTAAAATATGCCCCTCATAATTGTTATTAGGTAATTATTTGATGTCAAGTATCTTATTGTTGTATAATAATCTAAGCCAATATCTTTACAGTATTTTTTAAGTTCGGCTCTTGTCATGTACTTCCTGTCTGTAAGTTCAAGTTTTTTTACAATCAGCTTCAGCGTCATTTTATCACATATTGTTATATTTTTTATAACAATATAATATATATCATATTTATATATTTTTTGGTAAAATTTATCATTTTCCTATAAATCCTAAATCTCCCTAAAGTTTTTATAAAAAGAAATCCACACTTTGAGCAAGGATTTTATTTTTTCAAATATATTCTCTACTTCAAAAATCAATATAAGCCTGAAAGTATTTCTGTTTTAATATACAGCCAGCAGCATAATTTAAATCACCATTTTATAATAGTTAAAACAACAATATTTATAATTAAATTATTTTTCCTTTATATTTTCCTTAAATAAATTGAGGAGGGTTAATCAAAATGAATGAGCAAACCTGGGTCTATTATTGCAGGGATAAGTTTCCTGATGATTTAGAAGCTAAAGTCATGCTGGGAGGAAAAGGGGCTAATCTCCGCGATATGTTTGGTATGGAACTTCCTGTACCTCCTTTTTTCACAATAACAACTGAAGCCTGTGTTAAATACATGGGATCACGTGAATTGCCTGAATACCTATGGGAACAGGCACTTGAAGCATTAGCCAAGATTGAAAAAGAAACAGGAAAAAAATTAGGTGATTCTGAAAATCCATTGCTTTTGTCAGTGCGCTCAGGCGCAAGGAAGTCAATGCCGGGCATGATGGACACTGTGCTTAATCTCGGCATGAATGATGATGCACGTGCTGCGCTTGCTGAATTAACAGGCAATGAATGGTTTTCTTATGATTCATACAGGAGATTCATTATGATGTTCTCGGATGTTGTCATGCACTATTCAAGAGAGGCTTTTGAAGAAAAGCTAGAAGAGATTAAGACAAAAGAAAAAGTAAGACGCGACCAGGATATTAGTTTAGAGGGGATGAAATGGTTAGTTGATGAATTCAAGGCAATGTATAAAGGTCATTTTGGAGAAGATTTCCCGACAGATCCTAAAAAACAACTGGAATTAGCAATAAAAGCTGTTTTTGACTCATGGAATGGTGTAAGGGCAAAAGCCTATAGAGAGCATGAAGGTATTCCTCATGACTGGGGCACTGCAGTCAATGTGCAGGCAATGGTCTTTGGCAATATGGGCGATAATTCAGCTACAGGCGTGGGCTTTACAAGGAGTCCTGCAAATGGTGATAATAGGCATCCTGTTTATGCAGAAGTCCTTTTCAATGCCCAGGGAGAGGATGTTGTTGCAGGAATACGCACTCCTCAAAGAGCCTCCATAGATCATTCAAGAGAATGGGCAGCCAACAATGACATTTCTGAAACATTAAGAGAAAGGAATTATCCAAGCCTGGAAGAGGCAATGCCTGGAATTTATCAGGAGTTAGTTTATTATGCAGGTAGATTAGAAGAACATTACAGGGACATGCAGGATTTTGAATTTACTATTGAAAACGGCAGATTATGGATGCTGCAGACAAGAACAGGAAAAAGGACTGCCGGCGCTGCTGTCAAAATTGCAGTTGATTTGGCAAATGAAGCCCTTATTTCCAAAGAAGAGGCGATTATGAGGGTCCTGCCTGAATATGTAGATTTGCTGCTAAGGCCAAGCTTTGACCTACAAGCTGAAAAAACACTTATTGCAAAAGGCCTTGCTGCTTCTCCGGGAGCTGCAGTAGGTTATGTTGTTTTTGACCCGGAAGAAGCTAAACAACTAGCAAAAGAAGGCAGGAAGGTTATTCTTGTCAGGCAGAATACTTCACCGGATGATGTTGACGCTATGGCAGCTTCCAAGGGAGTCTTAACCCAAAAAGGCGGGATGACATCCCATGCTGCTGTTGTTGCCCGCGGTTATAATTTACCCTGTGTTGCCGGTGCAGAAGAAATTTCAGTTGACTATGTGAACCAACAATTTTCAGTTGATGGTCTTGTAATACATAAAGGGGATTTAATTTCTATTGACGGGTTCACAGGCAATGTTTATAAGGGTGATGTTCCTTTAATAGATGCTGATTATCACAAACAAGAAAATTTAATAACACTTTTAGAATGGGCTGATGAAATCCGTACTTTAGGGGTTAGAGCTAATGCAGATTATCCTGCTGATGCAAGAAAAGCTGTTGAGTTTGGCGCTGAAGGCATTGGCTTAGAAAGAACAGAGCACATGTTTTTTAATCCTGAAGCAAGAGCTGCTGTTGTCGGTATGATAATGGCACAGGATGATAAAGAAAGACAGGAATATCTGGATATAATGCAGCCAATCCAGGAACAGCACTTTGAAGGTGTTTTTGAAGCAATGAATGGCTTGCCTGTAATAATGAGATTGATTGATCCGCCGATGCATGAATTTTTGCCTCCTTATGAAAAGCTTCTTGAAGAAGTGATTAATTTAAGATATAGTGATCCTGCTTCTCAGGCACTGGCTGAAAAAGAAAAAATGCTTGAAGTTGTAAATAATCTTCGGGAAACAAACCCTATGATGGGCCTTCGCGGATGCCGCGCAGGAATCATGTATAAAGGGCTTACAGAAATGCAGACGCGGGCCTATTTCCAGGCAGCCTGCAGGTGTACAAAAAGAGGCATTAACGTAACACCTGAAGTAATGATTCCATTAGTAAGCCATGTCAATGAACTGAAGATGGAAAGGGAAAAATTAGAAGATGTAGCTAAACAGGTCATGCAGGAGGAAGGTATTGAAGTTAAATATAAGTTCGGAACAATGATTGAAGTTCCAAGAGCTGCAGTTACTGCAGGCGAAATTGCAGGATATGCTGATTTTTTCTCATTTGGGACAAATGACTTAACGCAGATGAGCTTTGGCTATTCAAGGGATGATGCTGAAGGAAAATTCCTGATAAAATATATTGAAGGATTTAACACTGGCAAAGTTGATGATGAGGGAAATCCGCTGTTAGAACCAATACTTGAAGCTAATCCATTCCAAACCCTGGATCAAAAAGGTGTCGGAAGGCTTATTCAAATGGCTGTTGAAGACGGGCTTGCAGCAAAGCCTGATTTAGATATAGGGATCTGCGGCGAGCATGGTGGAGACCCAACTTCAATTGATTTTTGCCACAGGATTGGTTTAGATTATGTTTCCTGCAGCCCATTCAGGATTCCTGTTGCAAGGCTTGCTGCTGCACAGGCTAAGATAAGAAATGATCCTCAATATCAGGCATAAAAAATCAGTTCTTAATTTTATGGTGCCCTGAAAAGGAAAAAATTTAAATATCTGCTAAATAATCATCTAGATTATTATTATTGGAGAGTGGGGAGGATTTTAAAATGAAAAAATTTATTAAAAGAATGCATGAAAAAATCAAAACATTTACTTCTGATAATGATAACGGCGAGGGAGAAGAAGAGTATCTTGAGCTTGACACCACTTTAAGGGGCAAAGACAAATCCTCTAAAATTATTGTAAGGCCTTTTGTAATTGAAGATTTCTCAGATATAAGGCAGATACTGGAGACTTTAAGGGAAGGCTATACAATTGCACTTGTGAATATAAAGCCATTAAAAGACAAGGACCTTGTTGAATTAAAAAGGGCTATTAACAAACTCAAGAAGACATGCGATGCAATTGACGGGGATATTGCAGGGTTCGGCGATGACTATATTATTGTAACGCCAAATTTTGCTGAGATTTACAGGGCAGAGCAGACAGAAGAATTAAAGGAAGAATAGATTTTTTTATTATAATTAATTATTTCTTTGTTTGTTATTTATTATTTTTGCGTAAGTATTAATTCTGGAATTTCAATTTATTCTTTTTGATAAATTATTTTCCTCAGGATAGTACTGAAAAAATCCAAAAGATTTAAATATTATTACCATTTTAAAGTACAAACATAAGATACTGGAGGGGGTGAATAATTATAACAGGTATTTTTTATATTATAATCTGTATTGTTTTGTTAATCATAGTATTAATCGCATATCTTTATTTAAGGGACTCTGCTGCAAATAATTTCAGGAGAGCAAAAAAGCATCATAAGCTTGCTGAAAAATACTATGATTCCGGAAGACCAGATGAAGCAAAAGAGCATTACCTGCTTTCTAATCATTTCCGGGAAAAAGCAGAAAAACAACTAAAAGGTGAGTATTGAGATGGAACCATATTATGAGAAACTTGATTTTGATGAGGATCCTTTTACAACTAATCCTAAAAAATTCATAAACAAGCTGGTTAATATGGACAGTATATTAGAAGAGACATATTACAGAATTGATTCCGGAAACATGCTTGTGATTGAGGGCTTTCGCGGCTCAGGAAGGACTTCCCTGCTGATGAATGCAGCAAAACGCTACGGCGGATTTGGCAGGGTAATCTATGTTGACTGCGAAAAAGTAGATAAAAAATTAAACATAACAACACTGCTTCTCAACAGATACAGTATTCTCGGAAGACTATTCAGGAAAAAGCCAAAAAACATGATACTTTTATTGGATAATGTCCAGAACCTGAGCAAGATAAATAATGACAGGATAAAATATTACTATGACCAGAACTATTTTAAATCTGTGATTTTTACATGTATAAAATATTCAGGTGTCAAATTTTCCAAAAGCCTTAAAGACAGGATAGGAACAAGAGTTGTAAAAATTGACCAGATAGATGAGTCTGATGCAATTGATATTATCCGCAACAGGATCAACGGATCAGAATTATTAACAGATGAACTGATTGTTGAAATATTCAAAAAATCAAAAAAAAATCCGAAGACAATGCTGGAGAACTGCAGAAGAGTTGCAGAGAAGATTGCCGAAAACTCACGCGACAGGATAAAATTTATTGATATTGAAAGGGCATTGGGTGATAAAAATGAGTGAAATATGGTACAGGAAACTAGGATTCTACAATAATCCTTTCAGTATTAAACCTGCAAGATTCCATGACGAGTTAATTGCATATGACCTAAATTATATCTATAAAAAGATAGATAACGGCGAGATGCTCTTTATTGACGGAACATACGGGACAGGCAAAACCACAATCCTGAAAAACATCATCAACAGGTACAGAGGCAGAAGAAGAGTTGTTTATTACAATTATAACAAGGGTGAAAAGAAATTTGATATCAGGAAATTACTGAGAGGAGCAAACTCTTTTGTTAACAGGGTCATCGGGCTTACACCTAAAAATGTCATCTTATTGTTAGATGAGATCACTAACCTGAATAAAAGCCACGCAAAATCCATACTGGGATTTTACAATTCAGGCAATATTAAATCAGTTATTTTTGTTAACCATGATTATTATAATGTGAGCCTGCCGGATGAAATTGAAGAGAAGCTGGACGGGAACATAATCAGGACTGCTGAATTAAGTTCACAGGAGGCTGTTGACCTGGTCAGAAGGCGCATAGGCAATATTGCTATTATTTCAGATTCAATGATAAAAAAGATATTCCTGCTTTCAGATAAGAATCCAAGAAAGCTCCTGGAAAACTGCGAAGACATCTGCAGGTATGCAGTTGATTTTGGTGATGATGAAGTCATAATGGAGCATGTCAAGCATATACTTGGATTAACCGAGGTTAAGAAAAAACCTAAACAAACCAAGAAAGAGCAGAAACAGAAGAAAGAGCAGGAGCCTGAAAAAAAGAGACAAAGCAGGTTTAAAAAAAACAAGCTTCTTGAAGCCACTAAAGGACAGACAATAGTGCCGAAAGAAGTGCTTGAGCCGGAAAAGAAAAAAGAAGTGCTGTCTCCGGAAAAAGAACCGGTTCAACAGGAAGAAAAAAAGCCAAAGCCGGAAGAACCGGTAATTGCAGAAGAAAAAAAGATCACAGAAAAGAAAAAAATTGAGAAAGAAAAAACAACAGAAATCTCAGCAGATGAAAAAGAAGAGCCAAAAGAAGAAGAGACAGATAAAGAGACAGAAGATGTCCCTGAATACAATATTGTTTTCTATAACGAGTAAATAGTTTTTTATTGGTTTTAAATCATAAAATAACAACAATAATGGCAGGTTGACGGACAACTTTTCTCCTTGCATAAAATCAGATTGTCGAAAAGCTTGTCCTACTCGATATGATTTTCATCGGATTTTGAAGTATATACAGATTAATCCTCGAAAATCATGTCTCGCCAACGCCATTGTTGTTATCTTGCTTTTTTAACAAAATTGAAAAGAAAAAAATGGACTTGTCGGGACTTTCAAATATTTTTTTTTGAACCCGAAGTCTTTCGGCTGCCAGCCGAACACGATAGCCGAATTACGCTACAAGCCCATAAATCTAATTAGAAAAAACTTAAGTTTAAAAAAATTTACATCTCTTTAGCAGCTAGCTTGATGTCTTCTGCCTTTACTGTTTTCCTGCCTGCGTGCTCTGAAAAGACAATTGCCTTTTTTGCAATATTCAAGCCAATTTCCTGTAATACTTCAACTAATTCATCTCCTGCCTTGTCGCTTACCCTGGGAGCGCCTGCTTTCTCTATAATCTTGATAACAGAAGCCTTGGGTAAAATTGTTGTTCTCTTTGTCATTATCCCGCCTTAAAAAAGAATTAATGAAACCATGTTAAATGGTTTCAAGATATAAAAACCCCTAGTCTTTGTGTTTTAATAACTTAATTAACTATGTGATTTATATATTTTTCGATTCTGGAAAATTTAAATATAGATTCAATTATTAAATAAAATCCTTTGTTTTTCCTCTTTTGTAGAATATTTCAAGATCTTATATTTGATTTATCTGAATCTGGCAATACGTTTTCAACTTCATCTAAAAACTCAGTTGCTTTAATTATTTTTGCACCTTTAAATTCTTTTAAGTTTAATAAATGATTATCTCCAGAGATTATGTAATCTATTTTATTATCAATGGCCGGTTCTAAAACCAAATTATCATCATGGTCTTCTTTAACAACATTAACTTTTTCAGATGGTTCGATTATAATACAGAGTTTATATAGAAAAGAAAGAAAATCCTGTTGTTGTTGGTTTGTAAATTTTAATCTAGGATAAGCTAAAACACGCTTAATCTCTTTTAATTGGTTGACAGAAAGATAAATTTTATATTCTCCATTAATAGCTTTCTGCATAATTTTATCAGGATTTCCTCCCCAGGCCACAGCAGATATGTAAATATTAGTGTCAAGAATTATTTTTTTCTTGCCCATTTTACAGCTTCTTCTAAATCTTTTTCAGTGATTTTCTCTTCTTTAAATTGTTGTCTGATTTCACTTGCTAATTTACTGTATTCCTGCTTTAAATCGGGCATTTTTATTTTTTTGAATAAAACACCGCTTTTAACCGGAAACGGTATAAACCTGTCACTTGGTTTGAATCCTGCCATTTCTCTAATATCTTTTGGTACAACGAGTTGTCCTTTTGGAGACATTTTAACTAGTTCAATTTCTGTCATATTAATCACCTTTGTTTAACAGTTAAACTATTTAACTATTTAAAGTTTTTGTTTTCAATTACATAAATTATTAATCCAGTCTCAATATAAACCGTTTAGTTTAAAAAAACTAAACCAAACAGTTAGTACGACTAACTAGTAACAATAAAAACGAAAGATTTATATATGTGAAATGTATTTTATAGTATAATAAAGCTTATATAGGCTGAAAAAAATGCGACCAAACACAGGTAAACGTTTATTGTTAACTGGATTAGTAGCAGTAGCTTTTGGTCTTGGCGGTTGTTATCCTCCTTCAAAAAAAGAAGAGCCTACTCCTATTCCTCCAATTGTTGCTGTTTCTCCTAGTCCTCCTGAGTCAACTTATGTTTCACCAGAGCCAGTTGTACCTACAATTCAACCTACACAGACACTTGAAGAGATGCTGGGTGAATTTAAGATAACAGGCGTCTATTTAATTGGTGCCGGCGGCGGTGATGGCTCAGCAGCTACTAAAATAATAGGTGATGTATATGTTCATGAATCAGACAGCCAGCAATTGAGAATAGGGCTTGAGGAAATTGCCGGTTCAGACGGACTATGTTATGATAATGAACTGAATGTTAAAGCAGAAGTATATTCCCAGACTGATCCTGACATAATGCCTGTAGCAACATATGACAGAATAATAATTGCAAAACCTGGCAAACCATGCGAGTATACTATGGATATTGATTTTGGGAAGAGGCTTCCTGTAGATCTGTACAGACTTGAAATAAAAGTCGGTAAGACTGTTATCTCAACTTTACCCTTTTCTATTTACGGAGACCCGACAAGCCTTCCTCCAAGAACACCTACTCCTGAAGCAACTCCTGCACCAGAAATAGTATGGAACCAAATCGGATGTGATGATTTGGGCGGCTGGTTCCAGGCACATTTGGACGCAAATGGAAATGGGGTATATGATGAGGGAGATCCACTTGTTTATTTTATAGATGTAAATGGCAATGGAATATATGACCCAGGTGTTGACACAATAGCTTATTCTTACCAGGAAGGTGCATTGCCTCTTAAAATGTGGAAACCTGAAGGATCATGCGGCGGAGGCGGACCAGACCCAACAAAAAAACCCGGAGAAATTCCACCACAACCCACACCACATCCAAACACATAATCAAAATTTTTTTATAGTTATTCCTTTCTAATTATTTTATATGGCTAAATTATATAAAAATATTTACTATATCATTATTCTTTTTTTAATAATACCTATATGCCACTCTAGTTTTACTTATACACGGACTTTTTCGACTTATGATGGCTACTCAGGAACAGGCGTAACAGTAAAATGGTTAGTGTGCACAAACACAGAATGTACAACTGTTAAAAGCTCTCCTACATCTAATTTATTCAGTCCGAACCCAATAAATCTCGGTAGTCAGACTTCTATCTCATTTACAGTTCCAGATTGTCCAGAAAACAACGGGTATTTAGTTGGTTATTACAAAGAGGGTTATAGACCCTTTATAGATGGTCCTTGGACATATAACTGCTATTATTCTCATCATACCTATCCAACAATTAACCTAAACTTTAATAGAGAAGAAAATTGCAAAGCAGAATTTACTCCTACAATAACTTCTTGTGCAGAGGCTGGATTACCACTAAGTATTTTAACAGACACTAATTTGGATGCTCAGACTGCAAGTGCATTCAGCTCTCCGTATCCAGACCCTGAATTTAGGTCTTTTTTTGAAGTTGAAACAGATATGAGTGTGGATGTTAAAAAACAAGGATCTTCGACTTCTGTGTCTGGGTTTCCAAAAGATCAGACAGCAAAGATATACACTGGAACATCCCACAACTTCCAATTCCTATGGCAGACTTCTAAAAACACAGATTCAGGTGATTATGTTGTCACAATGACTTCAACTGTTCCTGATGAGAAATGCGACCCTAACAATATGGAGCCTGTTACACAGTTTTTGACTGTTCATATTGCTCCTTCTTTGGACGGGTGCGTTGCTGAGCTTACTTTCCAGAAAGACACAGCAGACAGCCAGATTGCATTAAATCAGCCCATTGCATTTTCAGGAAGTCATTTGAATACATACCAGAACTGGTCTTACACTTCAATAAGCGCATGCAGTGCTGAAAATGCCCAGATAACCGAAGGAAAGATTTTCACTACAGCTTATACATTCAGGATAATCAACTACAGCAACAGCCAGGCTGTTTACACAAACAGCGGGAACTTACTGACAAATACAGGCTACAACCAGCCGAGAGCCTTTACATTATCATGGACACCACAGAAGCCGGGAAGCTATATTGCCAGAATGGAAATCCAGTCAACAGGAAGCACAGGCGTCTGCAACGGAGAAGGAACCTCAAATGATATTGATATCACATTTAACATAGGCCATGACAATGACGGAGATGGCTGGTATGATGTAGAAGGTGACTGCAATGACAATAATGAATATATTTTTCCTGAATATTCCAATTATTACTGTGACTGCGACAATGGTGACGGTTACAGCCAGGGAACAAATGAAATCTGCGATTTAATAGACAATGACTGCGACGGCGTGATAGATGACGGCATTACCTGCAATGATGCTCTTTTTTATTGTGACGAGGATGGCGACGGCTTATTCAGAAGATATATAACCGCAACATGCTACAATGCAGAAGTACAATGCATGAATCAATACAGCAGCTGCTCGCAGGAAATCGGCACTGACTGTGATGATACAGATTATAATATAAGAGGAGAGATGACTTATTACAGGGATTTAGACGGAGATGGGTATGGGAATCCCTCAGCTCCGCATTCTTACTGCCCGAATAATGTCCCGAGTGATTATGTCCTTAATAACGGAGACTGTGATGATACTCCTATTACAGGAGTTTCAATCCATCCGGGCGCAACAGAAATATGCAATAACAGGAATGATGACTGCGACTCTGCAACTGATGAGGATGAAAACTATAACCCGTTAACCCAAACCTGCTATACAGGCCCTTTCGGGACAATGGGCATTGGTATATGCACATCAGGAATACGCACATGCATAAACGGCGTCTTCGGAAACTGTGCAGGCCAAATCACGCCTGTGCAGGAAACCTGTGATAATCTTGACAATGACTGCGACTCTGCAACTGATGAGGATGAAAACTATAACCCGTTAACCCAAACCTGCTATACAGGCCCTTCCGGGACAATGGGCATTGGTATATGCACCTCAGGAATACGCACATGCACAAACGGTGTCTTCGGAAGCTGTGCAGGGCAAATCATACCTGTGCAGGAAACCTGCGATGCTGTTGATAATGACTGTGACGGCTCAACAGATGAAGGCTGTTCCTGCAGGCAGGGAGAAACGCGCAGCTGCGGCACTGATACAGGCGCATGCCAGCCAGGGATGCAGACCTGTGACAGCGCAGGCCAGTGGAGTGCGTGTACAGGAGCTGTTTTGCCTGTTACGGAAATCTGTGACAATATTGATAATGACTGCGACGGCTCAACAGATGAAGATTTTAATATAGAGGAATGCAGGCATATATGTGTATCGCAGGGATTCATATGGACGGACAGCAACCACTGCTGCGGCAATGACCCCAATGAAGGCAACCGTCTTGATGGGACCTATGAAAGTAAAGAAATCTGCGGAGACGGCATTGACAATGAATGTGATGGTCTTTTTGATTGTAATGATGACGAGTGCAGCCCCATGGCCATATGTAAAGACCTCTGCTTTGATTATGTTGCCAGCTGCAACGGCGCATGCACTAACCTGACAGATCTAGCTTATTGCGGCTCATGCGAAAACAGCTGTTATGACCTTGCAAATGCCGTTAATCTGAAATGTATTAACAAACATTGTATTTTTGAATGCAAACCAGGCTATGCCAACTGCAACAAGGATGTCCCGGGATGCGAGCAGAACATATTATACAGCAAAGACAATTGCGGTGCATGCTACAGGAGATGCTCATTTGCAAATGCAGAGCCCAAATGCGAAAACGGCATCTGCAGCATAGATGAATGCTACCCTGAATATGTTGACCTGAATGAAAATGAAGCTGACGGCTGCGAATGCATGCAGACAAACCACGGCATAGAGATATGCGACAATAAAGATAATAACTGCAACGGGGATATAGACGAAAACTGCAGATGTGAAAATGGAGACACTCAGGAATGCGGAATCAGCAAAGGGCAATGCAGAAAAGGCATTTCAACATGCATTAACGGACAATGGAGTGCCTGCAGCGGCAATATCGACCCTTCTGCTGAAGTCTGTGATTCTGTAGATAATGACTGCGACGGCAGGACAGATGAAGATGTCTGTGAATGCTACAGAAACCAGGTCCAGAGCTGCAACCCACCTGAAGAATACTGCAGCACAGGAGAGCAAATCTGCGTTAATAACAAATGGTCTGAATGCATGAACCTATGCGATCCCCCTGAAATAAAAATAAACATAATCAGCCCAGACAGGGACATATATAACCAGACAAGAATCCCTGTCAAATTTACAACAAACCTTGCTGCAAAATGCAAATACTCCCTTAATGACGGGAACTGGCACAATATCATAAAACAGGAATTTCATATAAGTGCAAAAAAAGGCGAAAACAAATTAGAGATAACATGCAATGATATCTATCATAAAACAAAACATTTTAAAGTGACATCAGGTGAAGACAGCACTCCTAAAAAATCCATTGTAATCGATGAAATCCCTGAAGAAGAATTATTAAACAAAACAGAGCTGAGTGATGAGGAAAAAAAGGATATAATGGATTATAAAAACCAGACATTAAATGCAATGGAGCAGTCATTAGAAGTGTCTAAACTCGGAAACAGGACTATCCTGACAAACTCTTTTGATCCGTTTAATGAATTAAATGACACAACTCTTTATCTTGAGATCCCGAAATGCATGGCAGAATATGTTGATTTAATAGATTTCCATGATGAAAATTTTGACATTATACAGGACGACCCGATAATAGCCTGGCACTTTGTCGAGATAAAAGACAGGGTAGATTTGACTTATGAAGTCGAAGGCGAGATTCCTGAATGGTGCCTTGAGCAGATAAAAGCCCTGCCGATTGCAAAATACATCGGTAAAAGAATACACAGGAAATCACTGCTAAACCAGTTCCTGCCTTTATTAGCTATTCCTGTTGTATCAATATTATTCATTTATTTCCATAAATTCACACCGCATAAATTCTCTGAAAAGGAGCTTAACATGAGAGCCATTGACAGGCATGTAAAAAAAACAGCCAGGCTGATAGAACGTGAATTCAGCAATGACCATAACGAACAGAAGATCAGGAATTACCTGCAGATGAGAGGCTATTCCCCTGAATTGACAAATAAAATTCTTGAAAGACTGAATTCTGACAGGTTCCTTGAGCAATAAATCAACAAGAAATAATGTTTTTTAACAGGTTTATCTCAGCAGCAGCCATGCAATAACAAACCCGATGATTATACCGATAAGGACTCCGTGGATAAGCTCTTTTGTGCCATACTCTATCTTTTCCAACCTTTCCACTTCTTCAGAGAGTTTTTTGATTTTATCCGAGTTCATCTTCTCATCCTCCCCGGAATTGCCTCTTTTAATTCAATCTGCCCAAGAGAATAGAGAACAAAAGCCAGGCCGTAGAACAAAGGGAATAAGAACATATCTTTTCCTTTAATGACATAGTCCAGGCTGTTATAGTAAAGAGGCCTTAAAGCAGCCCAGAAAGTAATATAAAGCCCGAACCCGAAACATGTGCCTGCCAAGAATATAAGCAAAAGCCCGATCAGCTCGTGTTTTCTCAGGTTGGTCTTCATAATAATTATTTTAAAACAATCTCCTATATAAATTTTTTTAAATTTTATTAAGGAAAAAATAATAATGGCCAGATGGAATCGAGCGCAGCGAGATGGAATAGGATTTGCAAGGTAAATCCGTCTGTGCCAATATTATTATTTTTTCCAATAAATTCATTAGTTGGAAACTTGACTTAATACAAAAAAGAAGACTATTTTTTAATCAATTCATCAAAATAATTATCCAGAAGGAACCTGAACCAGTACGTGTACTTATCAGGGTTTTTAATCATATCCTTCTTTAGCTCTTCAGGATTAATCCATTTCCATTCCATAATCTCATCAGGGTTTGGCTCTGGGACGCCATCAGACTTTCCTGTAAGGACATGGTCAAGCTCATGCTCAAACAAACCATTATTAAAATCTTTTTTATAAATAAAAGTAAAGAGCTCTTTTAACCCGCAGTCAAAACCGAATTCCTGTTTTAATCTTCTATGGGCCGCTTCAATGACTTCTTCTCCGGGCTGAGGGTGGCTGCAGCAGGTATTGCTCCATAATCCAGGCGAGTGATATTTTGATTCTGATCTCTGCTGTATCAAAAGCTCTTTTTTTGAATTAAAAACACAGACTGAAAAAGCCCTGTGGAGCTCTGCCTTTTTATGCGCTGCCAGTTTTTCCTCTGAGCCAATCTCATTATCATGCTCATCAACAAGAATAACCCTGTTCATAAATCACATAAAAACAGGAATAGTATATAATTTTATTGAAAAATAACTTATCCTGCGAACATTGTGGCCTTCAATCATAGAATGAAAGGGAAGGTCAAAGGAGAACAGTAGGTTTTCTTTTTATAATAAATTATTATTTATAGCCAAATAATTTGTTGTATTCTTTATGGTCTATTATGCTAAGAACAAAAAGAAATATCTGGACTTCATTGCCTACTAAAGAGTAAAGCATCCTCCAATAATTTGATAATTCTACTCTGTAGAGATTTGTTATATTATATTCAACAATTAGTTTTGGCGGAATCTGGCTTTTTTTGACAGGATCACCATACATTGGATTTTCTTTGAGAATGTTTTTTACTCTTTCAATAGAGTTTAGTAAGGTTTGAGCATCTTTATCTTCTCTTTTCTTGAGTTCAAGATAGCTTTCTTTAGCTTGACCTTTCAACAATACTTTAACTTCTTTTCCTAAATACATACTAAATCTCCAATGAATCTTCTAACATTTTTTTAAGATATTCCGGTTCTCTATATATCCATTGGATGCCTTTAGGCCCATATATAATTTTTCCGCTTTTGAACAAATATTGCAGTATTATTTTTAGAGTTTGGTGCATTACTTGTTTTGGAAGCTTTCTCTTCAACTCAGAAATTTTCATGGGTATATCACTGTTTTTTTTAAGAACATCTTCTACCATTAATACAGTATTTAGATTAGGGTATCTTTTCAATTCCAGCATTTTTATCACTTTTATATACAAAAAAATTTTTCAAATTTTTTGTACTAAAAATCATTTGATAATTTTTATGTATCAATTGATATACAAAAAGTATCTAAATATATAAGCTTTTTGGTTTTAATGATATAACTTATCTTTTTTTCAGAACAAATTTTTTATATAACAAAGGAAAAAATAAAAGATTGTTCCCAATTAAGATAATAAAATTCAGGTAGAGAATATTGGGTATATCATACAATAAGTTATATCTTCTTCATCCCGTCCATATACGGCTGGAGTATTTTCGGGATAGAAACAGAGCCGTCCTTGTTCTGGAAATTCTCAATTATAGCAACTAAAGCGCGGGTAGTTGCAATTGCCGTGCTGTTAAGCGTATGTACATAATCCCTGGTTTTCCCGTCAGTATACCTTACATTTAAACGCCTGGCCTGGTAGTCTGTGCAGTTGCTGCATGAGACCATTTCCCTGTAAGCTTGCTGCACAGGCATCCATACTTCAAGGTCATATTTTTTTGCAGCTATGCTGCCTATGTCACCTGTACATACATTCACAATCCTGAAATGAAATCCTAATTTTTTAAAAATTTCAGCAGCATGGTTTATCATCTCTTCATGGTATTTCCATGAATTCTCTGCACGAGAAAATATAAACTGCTCAATCTTATTGAACTGATGGACTCGAAAAATGCCTTTGGTGTCCTTGCCGTGGGAGCCGGCCTCTTTCCTGAAACAGGGTGATATTCCTGCATATTTCAAAGGAAGTTTTTCAGCATCAATCAATTCATTCATATGATATGCAGCAATAGGGTGCTCTGAAGTTGCAATCAGGTAAAGGTCTTCATTTTCAATTTTATAAAGCACATCTTCAAAAGATTCAAGGTCTGTCACGCCTTCATAAGGCTTCCTCCTTATCATGAAAGGCGGCTCAATTAAAATAAATCCTTTTTTATACAGGAAATCAAGGGCAAATTTCATTAATGCATAATCCAGCATGACAAGCTCTTTTTTCAGGTAAAAAAATCTCGCCCCTGAAATTTCCGCAGCCTTTTCAGTATCTGCTATATCTTTCTCAGCAAGCAAATCCACATGGCTTTTAAGCTTAAAACTATACCTGGGTTTTTTTCCGTAGACATTCTCAACTTTATTCTCAGAATCATCTACTCCAAGAGGAACAGATTCATGCAGTATATTAGGCAGGACCATCAGGATCTCGGTTTCCTTTTCCTTTAATGAATTAGCTATAATATCAAGCTCCTGGATTTTTTCAGGTATCTGCTTTGCAATCTTTAATTTTTTTGAAATGTCTTTGCCCTGCTTTTTCAGCAATGCAATTTCACTGCTTAATATGTTTCTCTGGTGCTTTAATTCCTCTGCATCCTGTTTTGCAGCTCTCCAATTCTTATCAAGCTCAATTAATTCATTAAGCTTTTTAATCATTGCAGCAGAGTCTCTTTTCTCAAGATTCTTCCTTACAATATCAGGTGTTTCCCTTATTAACCTTATGTCAAGCATTTTTAATTCCTGCTAAAAAACAATCTGTTTAACACTTGTAACTTCTTTAATGTTTTTAATTTTTTCTAATACTTTATTAGTTAATTCACTATTTACATTGACCGCGGCAAGCGCTGTTTCTTTATTTTTTGAGCGCCCTGAGCGGAACTCATCTATGTTAATCTCCTCTTTGCCGAGGATTGTGCCCACTTGCCCGATAACACCCGGCCCGTCTTTGTATTTGATCAGCAACAGGATTTTTTCAGGGTAAAAATCAAGCCTGAATTCATTGATTTTTATTATCCTCAGATATTTTGCTCCGAAAACAGTGCCCTTTATCTCCTGTTCTTTATCTGTATTTTTAATTCTTATAGTAATTGAATTTTTAAAATTTACCATTGCCTGGCTCTGGCTCTGGATAATTTTAAGGCCTTTCTCTTTTGCAATGTTCTGCACATTGACAAGATTGACATTATAATCAGAAGTATTCTTAAACAACCCAAGAAGTGAATACAGTGTAATGATTTTTGAAAATTCATTCAGTTCCCCTGTTGTCTGTATTTCAATCTCATTAATATTGCCTTTAATCAGCTGGCAGTGAAGAACACCGATCTTTTCTGCAAGTTCTAGATAAGACCTGATTTTTTCAGGGATCTCAATCTCTGCAATAGGCAGGTTAAGTACATTATTAAAACTCATGTTATTCAGCACAGCAGTAATTGTTTCAGCAATCATCAGGGCAACCTTTTCCTGGGCCTCTTCAGTGCTTGCTCCCAGGTGAGGCGTTACAACAATATTATCCAATTCAATTAATTTATTATCAACAGCAGGCTCACTTGTGAAAACATCTATGGCTGCGCCTGCTATTTTTCCCTGCTTTAATGCATTATAGAGCGCATCCTCATTTATTATTCCGCCTCTGGCTACATTGATTATTCTTGCATTGGGCTTCATCATATCAAATTCCTTTTCTGATATAAGGTCTTTTGTTTTATCATTTAACGGGATATGCACTGTAATAAAATCCGAATTTTTTATTAAGTACTCAAGCTCAACAAGCCTTATATTAAATTTATCAGTTATTTCCCTGCTTACATAAGGGTCATAGGCTATCACATCCATATCAAATGCAGTGCATCGTTTAGCTACATTTAAGCCAATTTTGCCAAGGCCGATTACTCCTATTGTCTTGCCATACAGCTCGTTGCCTGTGAATTTCTTTTTTTCCCATTGCCTGTTTTTTAAAGAATTGTCTGCCATGGGTATATGCCTTGAAAGCGCCAGCAGCATAGCCATTGTATGCTCGGCAGCAGAGATTGTATTGCCGAAAGGAGTATTAGCTACAAAAATACCTTTTTCAGTTGCATACGGAATATCAATATTGTCCACTCCTGTCCCTGCCCTTCCTATTATTTTAAGATTTTCCGCATTATCCAGCAATTCTTTATTTGCCTGTGTTTTGCTTCTCACAATCAAGCCGTGATAATTTCCTATTATGCTGTTAAGCTCTTCAGGGCTTAGACCTGTCTTAACATCAGCCTCAATATTATTTTTTTTTAAAAATTCAATTCCTTTTTCATGGATCTTATCCGCTATCAGCACCTTCATTCAGATCATCTCCTTGATTACTCCAAACAATTCTTTTAAATCCCCTTTTTTAAAGTCAGCCATATGCGCTATCCTGAATGTCTTTTCCTTTAATGCGCCATACCCGTTTGAAATCATAAACCCTTTTTCACCGAGCTTATTGTTAAGCTCTGCAACTGAAATGCCTTTTGTATTTTTTACACATGTAACGGTCTTTGATTCATAGCCCGGCTCTGCAAATAATTCAAATCCATTATCCATAGCCCATTTCCTTACAAATCCGGCAAGCTCTTTATGCCTTGCAAACCTGCTGTCCAGGCCTTCATTGAGAATATCATTCAATTGTGTGTCCAGCGCATATATATGAGGTATAGATGGTGTTGTAGGTGTCTGGTTCTTATTATAATATTTAAGGAAAACCTCAAAATCAAAATAATAGCCCTTGTTTTTCATTAATTTGGATTTATTCATGGCTTTTTCGCTGACAGAGCAGACGCTTAACCCAGGAGGCAATCCAAGTGCCTTCTGAACACTGGCTAAACATACATCTATGCCGAGTTTATCCACTTCAATTTTAACCCCTGCAAAAGAGCTTACAGCATCCACTAAAAACATTACTTTTGGATATTTTTTAATTACATCCGCAATCTCATATAATGGATTTTCAACACCTGTTGAGGTCTCGTTATGGACTAAAGTAACCGCATCATATTCGCCTGTTTTTAATTTCTCATCCACTTGCCCAGGCTTGATTGCTTTGCCCCATTCCACATCTATTTTATCTGCATTTTTTTCACAGGCTGCAGCCACTTCATACCATTTATTACTGAATGCGCCGTTCACGCAGCATAAGCATTTTTTTTCAACGCAGTTCCTTATTGCAGCCTCCCACAGGCCCGAGCCTGAAGATGTTGAGATGAAAACCAGACTATCTGTATAAAACAATTTTTTTAGTTTTTCAGATGTGTCTTTAAATAAATCCATGAATTCTTTGCTCCTGTGGCCTATCATCGGCCTTGAAAGTTCTTTTAAGAGCTCGGCTCTTACTTCCACTGGTCCCGGTATAAACAGTTTTTTGTGCGTTTTAGTCACCTCAGGTTTATTTACTTTGTTTTTATCTGTTTTATTGAGTTTATTTATAACCAGACCGCTGAAAACCTTAGGGTAAAAAAAGGTTGATTTCTGCGGCATTATCTCTTTATTATTAACAAAATCAAATACCTCCTGTATTGTGGGCGCATTTATAAAAAATCCCAGATCATAACTGTTTTTATTTAATTCTGAAACCGCTTTTTCAGTCCCTTTGACATATCTGATTTCATAATCCTGCCTGTATGAAAGCATTTTCTCAATAATAAGCTTATGGAGAATATTTACACCAATTTGTTTGTATTTCTCAGGAATAATATTATCTAATGAGGATCTGTTTTTTAATTGAAGAATAAAATAATCATTATCTAAAAACAAGCCCAGAGAATCTCCCTGAAGTATTGTTATCTCATTTGTTTTTTCAACATCAAAATATTTTTTTAATTTATTCAGGAACTCATTTGAATTGAAGCTGTCTCTGAATTCAATTAACCTGTGAGTCGGCAATATTACTAATCCGGGGTTAAATGAATTAACCAATGTAACAAGAATATATGCTGCTGATTCATTTCCAGGATTATGGTTATGATATTCTAAAGCGGCAGTATACCTGTGATGGCCGTCCGCAATAATTGCCTTTTTGTCTTTCAATGAATTTACTATTAATTTAATTGTACTCATATCTGTTATTTCCCTAAGCTCATGAATCACGCCGGTATCATCCGTGAACCTGATATAAGGCTCTACTGATAATTTTTCAAAAACCGCCTCGGCAACCTTTTTTTTATCCTCATATATGCAAAAAATGCTTTCAAGCTGTGAGCTTGTTGCCTCTATCAGCTTAACCCTGTCAGAGACTACCCTGGCAAATGTCTTTTCATGCGGCAGGATATTATTGCCTAATTCCTCTAACTTCATCAGACAGACTATTCCGGAACGTGTATATTCCTGATCCTCAATTGAGAATGCCTGGGAATAAGCATACAGCTTTTCTTTTTCATCTTTTATCAACACCCGGTTTTTAATCCAGTCATTGAATAAGCTATTTACGTTCTCATATCTCAGCTCAATATCCTTGTCCAAATCCCCAAGAATGAGATTAACAAAATTATAGTTAGATTTGCTTTTGAAAAGGGAATATTCTTTATCTGATATAACATCATACGGCGGAGTAATAACTAGACTGAAGTCCTCAATCTTTCCCTTGTTAAACTTCAAACCTCTAAATGCTTTTATCTCCACCAAAAAAAAACACCCCTCAATATATTCTCAAAAAAAATGAAACTTATTAATTTTATGGTAAGAAACAATGAAGGCTTTCAGGCCGAGCACGATGAACAAATAAGTTCCATATACTTAGATAATTCTTAATTTATATATAAATATTGCTGTTTTCAATAAATCTCATTTATCAATTCAACAAACATAGCAGCGCTCCATGCCTGCGCTAAGCAGCCTTCTGCTTTTTGTGAAGAAGCTGAGCTCAGCTCTGCGTGCTGTGCAATTAATCCTTTAAACAGGATATCTTCAGAACTTGCTTTAGTGATTTGATTTGTATATTTTCTAAATTTGATTTTATCCAGTCTGTTCATGCATATTGCCGCAAGGTTATTAATCCAGAACCATGAATCTCCTCTATGATAGCTTTTATTATTTTCTCCTGAATACTCTTTGCAGAACAAAGGGTTTTCTTTATCAATTGAAGCTAAGCCCCCCCAGTTAAGCCACAGATTTTTAAGGGAGCTTTCAAAGGCCCTGAGCCATTCCCCTTTATCAAGAAGTTCAGGATACACATAATATGCTATGAAAATATTCGGCCTTATAGTAGCATCATCTTTCCCGTCTTTTAAAATAGGGCTGTCAAAAAACACTTCCCTGGCTTTTTGTTTAATATCCTGCTCAAGACTAATGTATTTTTCATTTTTATTATCAAGATCCTGGCTTAAATAATTCAATAATTTTAACATGCACAGGAACAATGCCTGTATCTCAATCCTGAATCCGGCTCTGGTATCATCTCCAAATGAAGTGTCCATCCATGTTTCCTTTGCATTATTCTTAATTAAATTATCCTCAAAGAAATATTCAAGATGCTTATTTATGCTGAACTCTAATTTTTCCTTAATTAATTCTTTTTCATGTTTTTTAAAATAATAATCCGAAAGTTCTTTTCTATCCAGCTCTTCAAAAAGGTCATAAGTCCTTTTAAAAACCCAGCCAGCACCATCCGCACTGGCAAGCTCTGCATGTGGATACCTGTTTGGAATCCTCCCGTTTTCCTGCATGCTGTTTATTAATCTCATAAGTATTTTTTTCACAACATGGTATTTTTTCTCTTTAATCAGCGCGCCGAGAGAAATTGCTTCGTCTCTTGTCCAGAACTGGAAAAACCAGGGCAGACCAGCATAAATCCCCTTCATGTTATTAACTGCAACAATCAGGTTATCCAGTGCTTTTGACGCGCACATACAGGGAATATTAACTTTTTTATTTTTATTATGAAACAGTCTAAAATGTGTCTGCAGATAATGTTTTTCATTATTAAAGATAAGATCAAAGTTTTTATGCACTGAACCTGATTCTTCAGCTGCATTGTCTTTATTTCCGGAATATGTAATCACAACATTATCCCTGTTTTTTACTTTCAATTTCAAAGCATCAAACACCCACAGGCTGTTGAGCTGTGAACTCCTTAAAGAATCATGCTCGTAAAACTGCTCTCTCCACGCCCGGACTAATTCAATTTCTGCTTTTGATTTAATAACAAGAACCTTTTCAGACAATTTCTCTTTAAGGGAATCATCACTATATTTTTTATAGGTTATAATAATAAGATTATCCTGCTTTTTTATTTCATATATCCTGCCGGCGCTGGAGAAATCATATATTTCACGCATATCCAATGTAAGCAGCAGCTCACAGCCTCCCTGCACTTCAATAAGCAGTGAATTATTATGCATGAGATAACTTAAAGATGCATCCCTGTACAGCTGCTCATAATAAAAAAACATGTTATTAATTTGCACAGGGGTCTTATTTACAGATATTGAATCAATTGTCTTAAACAGTGTAAAGTCATTGTCTTTTTTCTCAGCAAAGAACAACCCCCTGAATTTGCTGTTATAGCCAGAAAGAAAATATCCCCCTTTTTTATTGGTTAAAATAAACATGCCTGAATCAGAAGAGCCTTCTATGGAATTGTTTTTGAAGATATGCTTAACTTTAATGATAGCCACCCCTTTTCAGGATTAGATGAGAAATTAAAGTATAAATAGTTTGTGGTTTATGATTTTTTAATAGAATCTTTTTTTTTAATTTATTTTTTTATAATAATAATTTTATTAATTTTAGTTATTGAGGGATATCGCTTGTTGCCCTTGCTGTAATTGAAGACGTCCCTCAATGGCTCCCTGCGTTTATTTAATCGC
>JAFGRO010000047.1 GCA_016935095.1 Candidatus Woesearchaeota archaeon | reverse complement strand
TTTTTTTAGGGAATCTCGTAAAAACAAGTGCGACATGCGCTCCTTCGGAGCTTAGTCCCACAATGCAAGGGGCGCTTGGGGAACATCGAGTTTAACATCTAGAAAAATATTAAATTTCACCAAGCCTAAAAAAAAATTTAAATTTAAAAAGAATTTTTTAAAAACAAATAAAAATTAAACGAATATCTTCATATCTCAATCATCTTCAAAGGCAATTTTGAAGCAGAAATCTCAATAACGTCATTCTCATTAAACTCATATTCATTGCTTACAGAATCCGCAACTAAAATCCCGAAATAGCTTTTGCATTTTATCCTAATAATTGTTTTTTCAGAAAAGATTTTTTTAACTATACTTGGCTCTTTATTTAATCTGCCTGTATAAGGCTCTCTCACAATAATTTGGATCTCTTTGGATTCCAAAGGGAGTTCCTCTCCTCCAGCAGATTTTATCCATGCATAGCTTCCTGCAGCCGCGCCAATTAATAAGCCTGAGCTTCTCTGGAATTCCCTTTTTCCATTAATAATAAGCTCATAATTAAACAGGTCATAAGGCTTTTTCGGCCCGATATAAAATTCATTCAGGCAAAGCTCTTTAACAGGAACTTCGTTGATTTTAGCCCTTAATCTCGCAAGTTTAGTTATTTTAAAATTATTATTCAAAATCTTTTTAATGCAGCTATTAAATGAATTAATTGTGGCTTTTGCAAAGAACCCCTCTTTTTTTTCAGGAGCGGAATTAATTCCTAATTGAGGGGTATTTTTATTGAAATGGCTAGCTCTTAAAAAAGTTCCATCGCCACCCAAAGAAACAGCTAAATCAATACCCCTGAATGCATTATAATCAAGCTCCCCTCTTTTTAAAAAGACAGTATTTATTTTATGATTTTTTAGAACTTTTTTAATCCTGTTTAATTCACCCGAAGAAGAGTCACCGTGATGCACAATAAGCATGTTTCTGAATTTCATAAAGATAAAAAACAAAGAAGGAATATAAATATTTATTCATTGGTTACATTAATTAGAATATTTAACTACACTAACTTTTCCATATATATCCGAATAAACAACAACATCCGGTTTTCTTACTGCAACAAGACCTACTGAGTGAATATAAGGATGAGCTTCTAAATCTCTTTCTAATTGTATAAGTTCTTCATTTGTATATTTTCTTCCATCAAATTCAAGATCAAGAATATGATAACCGTTTTCCGAAACAAAGATATTTCCTTGTTCAATCTGACCATCTGCTTCAGTAACTCTCCTTATGTCTGATGAAAGATCTATTTTAAAGCCTTTTCTTTCTAAGAAGTCTACAACCTGATCAGTATATGCCTGGTCAAATTCTATAGGGAAACAATAGTCATTTTTACCTAAATATTCAACTTGCTTTGAAGAATCTACTAAATATATGACTTTTTTTGCACGATATAATACAGATTTTTCTCTTTTCATTGACCCTTCAAGCCATGGTTTTCCAAGGCAAATATACTCAAAGACTCCGGGCTTAATCTCTTTTACTTTTTGCCCTCCTTTAAATGCATTGCCATTAGGATCAAGCTGGTCAGCACCATCGACGCCCATAAAGTGCCCATTAAGAGTCTTAATTCTTGCCTCTGTGTCATATAATCCTATAGCTAAATCTTCTGCTTCATATTGTTTTTTGAATTCTAATGCTTTCTTATAAAGTCCCTCTGTAGCAAATCCTATCTGTGTTATTGTATTATAATGTCCATTCTTAAAAAATAATTCAAGTGTTTTAGTTACAGTCCTGCCTGTTCCGAAAACCAATGTATTTGCTTCACCCGGACAGATTTTTACAATTTCTTCTAAAGCTTTTTCTGCAATTAGTGGCCATTGCTCTTCAGGGCTAATCGGTTCAGACATACGCGGCTTAAAATCAGGACTTATATATAAATGTTTATAACAAAAATATAGAATTAAGATAAACAAAAAAACTATTTTTCTTTTTTCCTGATTGTATTCGGATAAGTCCTTTTGACAGTGATGGGGATAACTCCTGCCTCAAATTCCTTTTTAGCGATTTCCAGAGGGCTGTATTGGATATCTTCCAGTTCCTTTTTGCTTAATTTTATTAAAAAAGGAGCTCCCTGCGATATCTGCAGTGCCCTGCTTCCAATCATCCTGGCTTTTTCATATTTTGTATATTCAACAGGAGCTTCAGATTCTGCTTTAGTCATTTTATCACCTTAAACAATTTTCTGATTTCTTTTGACTTTGCCAAAGCAATGTCAATCATTTTGCTTATGTCATCCAAAGACAAAGGCAAATCTCCTCCCTTTTGTAATGCGCATATTTTGCCGTCTTCTGTTGTAGTTACAGTCAGCCTTGATTCTAAAACAAGCTCTTCTTCATGGATAGGGTCAACAATGAATTTGTCATTGATTTTAATTACTGTAATAGGAAGAGGCTGTTTTGTAATGCCCAGCTTTTTACTGGTTTTTTTCTTATAGTCAATTTTCCCGTTTTTTTCTACAGGGAATTTAGCATCAAGCAAAGCTGCCAAAGCCCCGATACCCGAAGCATCCAGTAAATTGCCAGCATCATTTATTGTGCAAATGTCAATATTAATCATCCAGACCAGTTCGCCTTTTCTAATGCATAGCTTTTTAGTGTCAATAACTTTTGATTCCCTTATGCCCCGGTCAACTACTCTTGCCATCTCAATTGCCTGTATGCCAGGAGGTCCGGGTTCAAATTCAGGAGAGCTCATTGCAAGCAGCTCGACATTTACACTCATAGTGCCCTCATCCTGAAGGTCTGGATAAGGTTCGCCAAGCTCAAATTTCACTCCAACTATAACTTCTGTTTCACCTATCCTTACTCTTGCAGAGCCTTCAGCATTTTTTACAACTCCAGTTTCAATGCTTGTCTCCCTGAATTCATCAAACTTTCTTTTATCATACCTGATATCGTTTTTTAAATATTCCTTAATATGATCTTTTAATGCGTAATCCATGTTTATGCACCTTTGATTTCAAATTTGTTTTTCAAAGCTTCCCTCTGGATTTTAACTATTTTCTCAGCAACTTTTTTAGCTGTGTCCAGTGCTTTGAGTAATCTGTCTTTATCAATAATCCCGTCCATCTGTAAAAGGGTAAATTCTCCGGTAGAGGGAATTACCGCAACCGGAATATCTGCCACTTCACCCTCAAATGATTCCTCATTATAATTAAGGTCCACAACAAGTGCATCATCAACTTTTCCCACAGAAACCGCAGCAACCAGGTCTTTCATTACAATCCCTGCATCGGCCAGTGCCATTGAAGCTGCGCAGATTCCGGCGCATCTCGAGCCTGCGTCTGTCTGGGGAAACTCAATAAATACATCAACAACTGCATTTGGAAAATCATCAAGATTTACAACTGGCAATAATGCCTTCTCTGTGACAAGAGAAATCTCTTTGCTTCTCCTGCTTGGTCCTGGTCTTACCCTGTCGCCGGATCCTGAAAAAGGCATCATGTTATAATTGCATCTCAAAACTCCTTTGGTAGGGTTCTGCAAAAACTTAGGATACAAATGTTTTGGACCATAAACACAGGCATAAGCTTCTGTATCTCCTATTTTAAAATAAGCAGAACCGTCGGCATTAGGGATTACTCCAACTTTAGCCTCGATTTTTCTTAATTCATCAAATTTTCTTCCATCTATTCTTTTTTTATAAGACATTAAATTCACCTTTTATAAGTATCAATAAATTTTTTTATGCGTTCTGTCAGTCCTGAAAAATGACTCTCTTTCTCAATTTTGTTGATTGCTTTTACAGCAAGGATCTCATCCTTTGGACTGCCCTTGACCCAGATAAGGCCGTTTTGACCTACGATGATATTGCATCCGGTGCTGTTTTTTATCATGGACACCATTGAGCCTTGTTTGCCGATTATTCTCGGAACTTTGTTTGAGTTTACCTTAACAATCCTTCCTGAAACAAGCTTTTTTAATCCGGGCCCTTTCATTGTCAAATCAACAAGATTCTGGCTTGTCACATTGGTGATTTTAGTGAGGATATAATCTCCTATTCCGAAAAACCTTGTCAAATCTGCTCCTTTGGGAATAAAGTCTGAAGATGCATCTTTTATAGACAGCATAGCAACATATGCTGAATTGGTGTTCACGCTCCATCCGCTAAAGTTCACATCAACAACTTTCCCGATAATCACATCTCCCCTTTTCGGGAGATACAGTCCTGAAACAGGAATTATTTTAAGGACTTTACCTTCTATTCTCATAAGCCCTGTCCTTGAAGCCAGAATATTCTGGCCCTGCCTGTAAGTGCCGTAGCTGGGCAGGTAACTCATGCCTGTGGCAAGTATCTCTCCAGGCACAACTATTTCTTTTTCAGAAACATTTAATTTTGATTCACTCATATAATTCACCTAACTCAATATTTTCGATTCTATTGCTCCGTGTGTAAGTTTGTTTAACTTATCAAAAAACTCATTTTGCATTCCGGCAGGAATCTCAATAGTGCATACCCAGGTCCCGTCAGACTGCCAATTGTCAAATTTTATCTTGCCTAATCTCTGAACTACAGAATAAGCTTTAGGAGCATAATTCGGACCAATTTTTATCTGAATCTCTTTTGTTGCAAACTTAATTGGCAGAATAGGCCTCAGCTTTAAAACAATATCATTTATCTGAGATTCAGCATCTTTTAGTTCATCTATCTTAACGCGGGCTTCGTCAAATGCCGCCTCAATTCTTGTTCTAGGATGCGGCAACCCTGTTCTCGGATCAATAGCATTCCTGGAGATAATGTCAATTATCTTGTTACGTTTTTCCTCTCTGATTTTATCCCTATATTCCTGAGTAAATTGAATCTCGCCCTGGTTGAGAATTACTTCTGCGATTTTCAGGGGATCATTTGTGCCAAATACTGATTCCAGCTGGGTTTCAGAAGCCAGATAGCCTTTTTTGGCATCGCTGAAAATCTTTTCATATCTTAAAACCTCTCCAATGTTATTAATCTTATGATTTTTAAATTCAATAATCTTTTCAGGCTCAACGATAATTTCAAAATTCTCGCCGCCTTTTTTTATCTTGGCAAGATTAAATTTTACTGCTTCTTTATCAAAAGTTTTCAAAGGTTTCATTTTTATTTTTTCTTGATGATGCTTATAATCTTGTTTTTAGAAATCTTTACAAGCTTTTTATCTGCGGTTGAGACATAAGCTGCATCAACTCTATCCGGATTAAAATTAGAATCCAGTGTTTTTCTAAGTGCATTGATACCTAATTTCAAAGCTTCTTCAATAGTCAAAGTCTCTTTGTATTGCTTATAAAGAATTTCCTCGATTTCTGTTTCTCCCTCGCCAATTACTGTTGCCTTGTACTGGAAATAAATTCCTGTAGGGTCAGTCTCAAACAATTTAGGCTCGTTATTACTGTCAACACCCCCTACCAGCAGGGAAACGCCAAACGGCCTCAGGCCTCCGCTTTGCGTGCATATTTGTTTTAAATCACTTATGTCCTTGACAATACTGATTATATCAACAGGCGAATCATAAGTAACGCGGTGCTGCTGTGCCTTAATCTGGGCCCTGTCAATCAGAACCCGGGCATCACTTAAAATTCCGGATGCAGTAGCCATTATGTGCTCATCTATCTTCCATATCTTTTCAACAGTATCAGAAACAATAAGTTTATCGACAATTCTTTTATCAGTGACAAACAAAACTCCGTCTTTACAGGTCATTCCGATTGCAGTTGAGCCCTGTCTTACAGTTTTCTTTGCATATTCCACCTGCAATAATCTTCCGTCAGGGGAAAACATAGTAATTGCACGGTCATATCCCATTAGTTGATGTGGCATTGGTTGCATTTTTCAGACACCTCATTATTTTTTAAGCGGCAATATACCTTTTTACAGCTTTTTTTAAAATTCCCGAAGCCCCGGCGCTTCTAATAATAACATTGTTTCTTTTGATTTTATTTATTAATGCCAATGAAAATCTTAATTTATCCAGGTATTTATAATTTACTTTTATAAGGCCTTTTTTTAATTTTTCATTGTAATGTTTTTTTAAAATCATAATGCCTGATTTGCCCTTATCCAGTTCCCCTAATAGGGAACCAGTAGAATTTTCAATAGCATCAAAAACACAATCAGGATAAATCTCCTTTTCAGATATAACTTCAAACACTAAATACCTTTTCTTTTCTTTTAAGGAAGGCAATAGGGGCTTATTTTTTTTCATTATAACATCGATTTTTTCGGAGAAATAATATGTTTCCAACCGTTTTCTTCTCTCCCATGCTTCAGAATTATTAAGGGATTTATAAATCTTGCTGAAAGAAAGTTAATTTAACCAATTGAAATGATATCTTTTCAATTTATTTAATTGAAAAAATTTGTTTTTTTGAGTAATATTTTTTTATAGTTTTTCTTTTAATTTTTAATACTTGACTAAATTTATTTTTTTAAAAAAAGTCACTGTATTTCAAAGCCTTAAAATAAATTTTTAAATATTCCTAAGAAAGACTTATAAATATCATTAGATTTGTATCTATTTTAATATGCCTTCTATAAATAAACAAGCTGAAGAACTTAATAATATTATAGAAAAAAACAGTAAAGCTGTTTTTAATCTGCTCTCTGAGAAGGGAAAGGCAATTTTTTTTCCTGCAAAAGGCATACTTGCACAGGCAGCTGAAGCCAAGGGCAAAAAAATAAATGCAAGCATCGGCGTTGCAATTGAAGATGACGGAACACCCATGCGCTTAAACTCTATTGCCAGTCATATTGACCTTGATCCCAAAGACGCGTTTTTTTATGCGCCAAGCTTTGGAAAAAAAGAACTGAGGGAAGCCTGGAAAGGGATGATTTTTAAAAAAAACCCATCCTTAAAAGCTGAGACCAGCCTGCCGGTTGTTACAAATGCATTAACTCACGGATTAAGCATTATTGCATATCTTTTTGTTGATCCCGGAGATAAGATTATTCTGACAGACAAATTCTGGGGCAATTATAGACTGGTTTTCAGTAACGGATTCGGGGCAGAGCTGGATACATTTAACACTTTTACTGAAAAGGGATTTGATATTCCTGAATTTGAGAAAAAATTATCTCTTGGACAAGGGAAAAAAATTATCCTGCTTAATTTTCCAAATAACCCAAGCGGGTATACTCCTACAAAAGAGGAAGCAGAAAAAATTATTGAAATAATCAGGGAAAGGGCTGAAAAAGGAGACAGGCTGCTTGTAATATTGGATGATGCTTATTTCGGGCTGGTGTATGAAAATGGCGTTTATAATGAATCACTGTTTTCAAAGTTAGCAGGGGTTCATGAGAATGTTCTTGCTGTTAAAACTGACGGCGCAACTAAAGAAGACTATGTATGGGGATTTAGAGTAGGGTTTATAACTTACGGCATTAAAAAAGGGAATAAAGAGCTTTATAATGCTTTAGAAAACAAGACTGCGGGAGCTGTAAGAGGGAACATATCAAATGCATCTCATCTTTCCCAAAGCCTGGTTCTGAATGCATTTACTTCTCAGGCATATAATTCTGAAAAAAGGCAGAAATTTGAGATTCTAAAGTCAAGATATGTTAAGGTCAAAGAAGTTCTTTCAGACAATAAATTTGCAGAATATTTTAAACCTTTGCCTTATAATTCAGGGTATTTCATGTGCATAGAGCTTGAGCCCGGGCTGGACGCCGAAAAGATACGTAAAACATTACTCGGAAAATATGACACCGGCGTAATTACTTTCGGAAATATTATAAGAATAGCATTTTCAAGTGTTTCCCAAGACAAAATTGAAAAATTATTTGAAAATATTTATAATGCCTGCAAAGAGCAGATTTGAGGGGGGGTTAAATTGGAAATTAAAGAGAATATATTAAGTAAAGAAAATGCTGAAAAATTAATTGCATTAAATAATAAAAAAGTAATTGATATAATTGAAAAATATTCTAGATTGTGCAAACCTTCCAAAATCACTGTAATAACTGATTCTGATGAGGATATAAATTATGTGAGGGAGCTGGCTCTGGATAATAAAGAAGAAGAAAAGCTTGCAATGCCGGGCCACACTATCCATTATGACGGCTATTATGACCAGGCCCGTGACAAGGTAAATACATGTGTTCTGATAAAAGAGGGGATTAAATTAAGCAAAGTCATTAATACCAAAGAGCGTGAAGAAGGCTTAAAAGAAGTGCATGAAATCATGGATGGTGTGATGAGCGGCAGGGAAATGCTTGTAAGGTTTTTTTGTCTCGGTCCTAAAAACTCAAAGTTTTCAATTCCTGCTCTGCAGCTGACAGATTCATCATATGTTGCGCATAGCGAAGACATTTTATTCAGGACAGGATATGAGCAGTTCAGGAAACTGAAAAACAAGGATGAATTCTTTTATTTTGTGCATTCCGCAGGAAGATTAGATGAACGAAGTAATAGTATTGATACTGACAAGAGAAGAATTTACATTGATCTGGATGAAGAACGTGTTTTTAGTGTAAATAACCAGTATGCAGGAAATAGTGTCGGCCTTAAAAAACTGGCATTGAGATTAGCGATTAGTAAAGCCAATAAAGAAGACTGGCTGTGTGAGCATATGTTTGTCATGGGTGTGCATCCTGAAGGCAAAAACAGGGTGACTTTTTTTACAGGAGCTTATCCGAGCGCGTGCGGAAAGACATCAACTGCAATGGTTCCCGGCCAGACAGTTATAGGGGATGATATTGCATATATCCGCCCCGGAGAAGACGGCAGGGCCTATGCCGTGAATATTGAGCAGGGCATTTTCGGCATTATAAGGGATGTAAATCCTGAAGATGACCCCATAATCTACAAGGCATTAACAAGCCCAAGAGAACTGATTTTTTCAAATATACTTATCAAAGAAGGAAAGCCTTACTGGCTCGGCATGGGAAGCGAAATTCCTGAATCAGGGGAGAATTTTTCAGGCGAATGGTTTAAGGGAAAAAAAGGGCCTGACGGAAATGAAGTTCAGCCTGCACATAAAAATGCCCGTTATACAATAAGAATCTCTGATTTGGATAATGCAGATCCAAAAGCAGATTCAGCTGTGGGCGTGCCTGTTTCGGCTTTTTTATACGGCGGACGCGATTCAGATACATCTGTGCCTGTATGTGAAAGCCTAAGCTGGAGCCATGGTGTTTTTATAGGAGCGTGCCTTGAATCAGAGACAACAGCTGCCACTCTTGGCAAAGAAGGAGTAAGAAAATTGAGCCCTATGGCAAACATGGACTTCCTGGTTGTTCCCCTTGGACTATATATTAAAAACCATCTTAAATTCGGCGAGGATTTAGATTGCCCTCCTAAAGTTTTTTCAACTAATTATTTTCTAAAAGAAAACGGAAAATACCTGAACGGAATGCTGGATAAGAAAATCTGGCTGTTGTGGATGGAGGGCCGCGTCCATGATGAATTTGATTCAATTGAAACCCCCATAGGCCATATCCCTAAATACGAGGACCTGAAGGTATTGTTTAAGCATGTGCTTGGTAAGGAATACACTAAAGAAGATTATGAAAAACAGTTCTCAGTAAGAATAAAAAAATTCCTGGAAAAGCTTGACAGAGTTGAAAAGATTTATAAGGAAGAAGAGCAGATTCCTGAATTTTTCCATGAGCATATTGAGCAGCAGAGGCAGCGTCTAAAAGAGGCAATGAAGAAATTAGGTAAAGAAACAGTGAGTCCTTTTGAATTTTCATAATTTTCTTAAACTTTTTAGTTTAATTTTATTAAACCAAATATTTATATATAAAATTAACGTAATTCTTCCTCACCTTGAAACAAATCAGGAAATGCCTGGTCTGCGGCAAAGAATATCTTGCGAAAAAACCTTATGTTTTTGTCTGTAATTTGTGTGTTGTATCCATATTTAAAAAAGGCACGTTCAGTGCAGCTGTTTCTGAAAAAGATATCCAGACAAACATAAGTTCACTTTATAAAGACTCAAACATAAATCCTGGGTCTCCAAATAGTTCTCCAAAGCATATATAGGCCGCCTAAAACACTTCCTACAGCACAGATATATTCAAGGATAATTGAAGGAACATTAAATCCTATGCTCTTGCCAATCAGCTGGATAAAAAGAAGCAGACCTGAAATAGAAAATAAAATTCCCAAAATTAGCTTAATCGGAAGGCCTCCTGAATGTGAAATTCTCCTAGGATGTCTTGATGACATAAATAAATGTTATAACGCCTGAGTTTATAAAGGTTAGGATTTCATAGTAAAAAAATATTTAAAAAAGAATTCATTGCTCTTTTTTATATGAGATTTATATTAAGATCAAAAATACATAAAGCGACTGTTACTCAGTCTGATTTAAATTATATAGGCAGTATAACAATTGATAAGGACCTAATTGAAAAGGCAGGTTTCTTAGAGAGAGAAAAAGTCCTGGTTGTCAGTAATACTTCTGGAGCAAGATTGGAAACTTATGTTATTGCTGGAAAAAGAGGTCTAGGTACAATATGTATCAATGGTGCTGCCTCTCATCTTATTAAGGTTGGTGAGGAGATTATTGTAATGGGATTTGAATTAACAAATGAACAAATTAAACCAAAAAATATCCTTGTTGATAAAAATAATAAATTTATGAAATATCTATAAGTCTATTTTTGATTAATATAGAAAATCTATTTATTTATATGCGACAAATACAGCATAATTATTTTCGCCTTTTATGTTTGTTTTTTCAACCTTTTTAAATCCAGCTTCTTTTAACAATTTAATTAATTCTTTATGTCGCAACAGATAGCTATAATGACTTACCTCGACCTTTTCATTATCTTTTCCTAGAATAAATATGCTTTTCCAAGTACGAATTTTTTTCTTGTAATCATGTGTTAATTCCCATACGGATTTAAGGGTCATACCATTAAATATTTTGTCCCCAAAATCTTCAATAATAGGATATTTATCTCTATCAAATTCCTTTTCATGGGTAATATCAACATAGAAGAATCCTCCAGAATTTAATAACTGATAAATATTCTTAAGGGTTTTTTTAATATGTTCAAGTGTATTTTTTGAGATATTGTTATTGTCCCATGAATCAACATAAATTAATGAATTTCCTCTGATGAAAACCACATCAAATTTTTTATCCAACTTTTTATCAAGATCAAGCCAGTTTACATGATGATAGGGTAGAGTTAAATTTTCTTTCTCTAAGTTTTTTGCAAATCTTCTAAGCATTATCTCACTACCATCAGAACATGTAATATCCCACCCAATCTTTTTCAGTTCAATACTTGGAAAACCTGTCCCACATGCTGCATCAAGAATAGTCTTAATATTTTTGGATTTCAAAAATTCATTTAATCCAACAATATAACTATAATCCCACAAAAATGGAATGCACATATCCCATAAATCAGCATCATTATTGAAAATAAAACTAATAAGTTTTCTATTTAAGAATGTTTCTGGACTAATGTTTATTTTGTAGTATTTTTTGTCTTGCATGTCGAGTTCCTTAAATTGCGTTAATGTTTCATCTCTTGCTAAAGATACGATTTCAGGATCCTTATGAATCATTATTTTAATAGGTTCATCTTTTAATTTATATAGTTTCTCCATAATTTTAGTAATATTTATATCTTGGTAATTTTGGACCTCTTCATATAAATTATTATAAAAATTCCAAAATTTATCTGTATAAAATAGTTCAATCATCTTGTCTGGATAAATGCATCTTTCATTTATGCTTGAGCAAGTTGCACCTATCTTAACTTTAAAGGGCTGTTCCTTTTTTGCATGATAAAATGTCTGAATCCATTTGTCAACAAGAGTATCCCCTCTTACAAGAGCATACTGGGTTGTTTTAGTCTTTACCAACCGTTCCATATGATTGTATTCTGTCGAAGGCGACATTAATGAAAAATAAAGGTGCGGCGCATGAACACAGATAATACGATCCTTTTCATCAAATCTTTTCACTTCTTTAAAAAAATTCTCACGTTCCTGCAAATAAATTTTTTCCATTTCATGAATAGTTTTAACATCATATTGAATAGTTGTTTTACTTATTTGCACAGGTTTTGGAGATTCATCTCTCTCTTTAACCAACAACTTATCAATAAAAACCCTCAGTTCCTTAATCCATTCCTCATTTATTGAATAACTGTGATTTTCTTCTTTCAGAACACCCTGTTTAACCAATTGCTTTATCAGCTTGTGCACAGCCTGGTAAGTCACGCCTAATCCATATTGTTTTTTCAATAGAAAGTGAATCTTTTTTGTTTTTAGCTGGGATTCATTGCTCAGGATAGAAATAATCTTGTCTTTAGTAGAGCTTGAGTCAAGCTTAAAATCCGGAACAAATAACTCATTAGTCATTCTAATTCGTCTTTATATTTTTTTTAAGGAATACTGACAAATAGGGTTTTAACTTTTTTTCTCTTCTCAAGTCAGATATTTAAATCCCTAATTAGTTTATCTCTTGTTGAGGATGTTTACCCGTCAAATATAGGTAATAAGCTCATTTATTTTTTGTTAGAAATAACTTATTATTAAACTTTTTGGTTTAGTTTTAAAAGAATTAATTTTAATGAACTTTGATTTAAATTGAAATTCTGAAATTAAACTTTTTAGTTGATTTTTTTTAAACCAAACATTTATAAAGCCAAAAATCCCTGAAAGTATTAACTTCGGGGGTGTAACAAGAAGTTACACTAAAAGAGAGTCATAAAAATGAGGTTAAAAAAGGAAATCATAAAACAGGTAGCTCTGGAATATATTGGTGAGGATTCCCTTAAGTTAATTGAGTATCTTAAAGGAAAAAAAGATGTTTCTGAGTTTGTAATTGCCAAATCCACAAAAACAGAGATACATGAAGTCAGGAACATTATGTACCGGTTGAACGGGCATAATCTCTCTACATATATAAGAAAAAAGGACAGGATTAAAGGATGGTACATCAGCTACTGGACCTTAAATCTAAAAAGATTCCAGGAGCTTTATAATAAATCCCAGGAGGTCCGGATAGAAAATTTAAAAGAAAAGCTCAGAAAAGAACAGGAATCCAGGGAAGGGCTGTTTATTTGCTCGCAATTATGCTCAAGAATGGGCTTTGAAAAAGCAATGGAACTTGAATTTAAATGCCCTGAATGCGGAAGGGTTCTGCAGAAGCAGGATAATTCAAGAACTATCGAACACCTGAAAGAGATGATTTCTAAAATCGAGGCTACTGCCTAAGACCTGATTATATTCAACACTTCATCTCTTTTTTGCTCCATTAGCTTCTCTGTATCTGCCTCTAAATTTAACCTTAACAAGGGTTCTGTATTGCTCGGCCTTACATTGAACCACCAGTTATCATATTCAATTGAAATGCCGTCTAAGAAAAATATCTTTTTTGCATCCCTGTATTTTTCAGTCAGCTCTTTGAGCTTGGCATCTTTATCTTTTACCTCAGAGTTTATTTCGCCTGTTCCATAATATTTGTTTAAAGGCTTTATTAATTCAGAGAGCTTTTTCTTTTTTTCAGTCAAAATCTCCAGCATTTTGATAATCATGAAAAAAGGGGATTCAAAATAATAATTGTCCTGCAAATAAAAATGACCTGATAATTCAGCTGCAAATTTAGCATTTTCTTCCCGCATTTTAGCCTTGATAAAAGAGTGACCAACTCTGCATACAATTGGCCAGCCCTTGTTTTTTTCCACAGTTTCAGGGACAATTTTGCTCGATCTTAAATCATAGAGAATTTTCTGGTTGGGTTTTTCCTTAAGAAGAGATTCAGCTACAAGAGCATTGATCTTGTCACAGCTTACAACATTTGAGTTCTCATCAATGAAAAACAGCCTGTCCGCATCACCGTCAAAGGCTATGCCCAAGTCTGCTTTTTGCTTTTTAATTTCTTTTTTTATATCCCTGAGGTTTTCCTCTTTCAAAGGGTTGGACTCGTGGTTTGGGAAACGACCGTCTAATTCCTCATATAAGTGAATCACTTTACAATTTAAATGAGTAAAGAATTTCTTTGCAACCAGAGCTCCCATGCCGTTGCCATAATCAACTATGATTTTGAATTTTTTTAGCTTTTTAATTGTTGAAAAGCTTAGTGCATTCAATATATAGTCATCAAGTATATCTGATTTCTGGATTATTTTTCCTTTTGAGGCAGGCAAGGGAAATTTGTTCTTTTTAACAAGAACCTCAATTTCCTTTATTCCTGTATCTTCGCTGAGGGGAATAGAAGCTTCCCTGACTAATTTTAATCCATTATATTCAGCAGGGTTATGGGATGCAGTAATCATTATGCCTGAATCATAATTAAACTTGGCTACTGTAAAATACATCATTGGTGTAGTGCAGAGCCCGATTGAAATCACATCAGCACCCTGAACAAGAGCTCCCTGTATAAGCCCTTCTTCGAGCTCATCTGAGGAAGTTCTCATATCTTTGCCAATGACTACATTTTTACATCCGAGAAAACTGACAAACGCCCTGCCTATCTTATAAGCAATTTCCTTGTTTAATTGCTCAGGGTAAGTTCCTCTTATGTCATAGGCTTTGAAAATAGACATCCTATGCTATGAAATTAAAGAAGTATATTAAAATTTTTCTATGAAATTATTATATCCTAACAATTATGCTTTTATCCTCTATTTCAACTAATTCTATTAGCTGCCTTTTTTTTAGCTTTTCAACATACCTGTAAAAAGTGGCTTTGGAGCAAAGCTGTTCCTCATGAACTATACTATCTTTGATTTCAGAGAGAGATAAATTCTTTTTATTAGCCAAGTCCAAAATCCTGTTTTTTATTAATATTTTTTTATTCCTGTTTATCTTTTTTATAAGCCTGTCATTGAATGAATTGTTATTAAGATTATTCACTGTTTCAGAAACTATTTTTTTTACCAAGTCTTGATCAATAGAATTATTATTCAATTGTTTTTTAAGAGAAATATTTTCTTCAAGAACAACCTTATAATCATTTTTCAGATCAAAGATTTCTTTATTTAATCTTAGGATATCCTCTTTTATCTTGCTAAAAGATTCTACTAGAGCCTCTTTACTAATATCACCCCCGTTCACCATAAAAAACTTGATATTAAGCAACTATTTAAATTTTTTTGTTTCTGAGACAATTTTGATACAGTCTCAATAAAAAATGAGACAAAAATGAGACGACATTATACCCTAATCTCCAGTGGAAATAAGGGGGTGTCTCAAATTATTTTTTGAGACGAGAAAAATAAATTTAAGAGACAAATTGAGACAAAATAGGTTCTTTTGGAAAAATATATAAAATTCAATTATTTATTAATGATTTATTTATTAAACAGGGAGTGATTTCAATGGAAGATTGTATCTTTTGTAAAATTATTGAAAGCAAGATACCTTGCTCCAAAATATATGAAAATGAGCAGGTTTTAGCATTTTTGGATATTAATCCTGCAGCGCCTGGACATACCTTAGTTGTGCCTAAGAAACATTCAATGAATATTACTGATATTGATTTTAACACATTAGGCCAATGCATTGGTGCAATTAAGAACCTTGCCCCTAAAATTATGAAAGCTGTAAATGCAACAGGCTTTAATATTGGCATGAATAATTTTAAATCTTCAGGCCAGGCAGTAATGCATTCCCATTTTCATATTATCCCCAGAAAAGAGAATGATGGGCTGATGCTGCCCAGGCAGGGCAAATATAAAGAAGGTGAAATTGAAGAGATTAAAAATAAAATTATTAAAGAACTAGACTAAATTATCTACTTACTATTCTTTTTCTCTTTTCTTTTTTCATTCTTTTGCGCTGCCATTTCCAGCGCATCTGGCGCTTTTTCTTCCAGCGACGGGAGCTTCTTTTCATTTTTAACCTGAAAATAATTGGCTTTTAAAAATTTATTGGATAAAATGGCTCGTCCGGGACTTTCGTGAGCATGATAACCATGAGGTTTCATCAAGCTTTACATAAAGCAATCGGTTTATTCGGACTACTCACCTTGTTTTTAGGTGATGTAGTCCTTAATGTGTTTGCCCCGAGGGCTTTTTTAAAGCGCTCATTCGAACCCGGGTCGCGGCCTATCTTCCTTTGGAAAGGCTATGAAATGCTGGCATTTCCGTTGCCGAAAGGGCCGCATGATTGGCTTAGTCTCCACTTATTAGGTGAATCGGACTACACTAACGAGCCTATATTCTCTGAAGAAATTTGTTCTGTTTTTAAAAGTTACTGAATAATTAATGCAACAAAGGCAATAATCAGTAAATTTTATAAAGCTGTATAAAATTCTTGAAAATACAACTTAATAGGTGTTTTTATGGAAAATGCAAGACCACTAGATACTTTGAACAAAGCAAGAAATCAAAGAATAATAGTAGATTTAAAAAACAACAAACAATACATCGGCAAACTCAAAGCATTTGATATTCATATAAATATTGTTCTTGAAGATGCTGAAGAAAGGATTGACGGAGAAGTAAAAAGAAAACTGGGGACAGTCTTTGTCAGGGGAGACACAATAACAATAATTTCACTGGAGTAAAGCAATATGAAAGGAACTCCTTCTATGGGAAAGAAATCAGGAAAAAAAACCCATATATACTGCAGGAGATGCGGTAAAAAAACATATCATAAGAGAAAAAAGGCCTGCAGCTCATGCGGATTTGGAAAATCAGCTAAAAAAAGGTCCTATAACTGGAAAGCAGACAGAAAAGATTAGGGACTAATGAGTCTATTCTGTTCCTGGCTATTTATTTTATCTTCTTCATTATTTTCTACATGTTAAATTGCACAGTATCGCCGTCAATAAAAGAAATAATGCCCTCTTCAACTAATTCCTGAAGAGCATCAAGAACAGCATCTTTTTCATTTCCCTCTGCAAGGGCAACAATCTCCTCAATAGGAATAACCTCTCCTTGGTCGCGAGCAAGCTGGACAACTATTCTATTGATCTTTGTCTTAATATCAACCATTAGACTCACCCCTCATATATTATATTTGATTTAGGCTTTATAAGGTTTTCTAAATTAATATAACTACTAACCAATAGTAAATATATAGAAAGATTTATATAGAAGATACTATTATCAAGTAATAAATTAATGGTTTCAAGGTGAAACAAACGACTGAATCTAAGGATGAATCTCTAGCTTATTTAAGGACACTATCTCCTAAACTCTATCTCCAATTCCTTGAAGAACGTCTAAAATCCAGTTTTGGTCACTGGAAATTTCGAGAAAGATATGATAGAGAACTGTTGGAAAGCTTGTGTACAATCTTAAAAAAAGAAAAAATAGCAGAATTGACTCAAGAATTTGAAGCTGAAGAAGAAACACGAGATTTATACTCTACAAAAGATGCCTATATTCTGGATAGTGCCATTGAAGCTGCACGTCATGGTGTGGATTTAGATCTTTTCAACGAAGAAATAGTAAGGCTTGACACTGTAGAACAAGACATTCCATTTGTCGATAGATATATTTCTAAAGATACACAAATTTATTTAAGTAATCAGGGATATACTTCACAAACTTGGCTTCCAATGGAATACGTAGAAGAAGTAACTAATCATCTAGTGCAATCTGGGGCTTCTTTTTTCAGAACATTTGATTGCGATGATAATGGAAAGCCTGATTTACTTAATTTAGAAGGACTTTATTTTTTTGTATATGTGCCTATTCAGGTTCCTCTTCCTGAAAATCTGGCAGTACTTGAAGAAAGCCTTTTCAGTGTTTCTGGAGTTATGAGATTAGCTGAAAGAGCAACCTCGTTTGTGGAAACAGAAAAGCCTTTTCGCAAAAAGTATAATTATGATTTATCGGATTTAGAATCTATTCAGTATGGAGCCACTCTCCTTGGACAAAGGGCTACTCCTCTTGAAAAGAGAGTTTATTTAGGTAAAGCCTCTCAGAGTTTCAACAGTTTTTGGAATAAATAATAATTCTTCTTATTAATAATAAAAAAATTAATAATAGAATAAACAAGAGTATATTTGCAGGAATGAATTCTTTTTTCCCCTTTTTCACCCAACCAGTTTCTCAAGCCATCTTCCTGCTTTATTCAGGTAAATCTGAATCTTCTGCCATAAAGTGGGCTCATTTAAGGTTATAAAGAATTCTTTGGTTTCAATGAATTCATTATTATCCCTGTCATAGTATTTTACAATTATCCGGAATTTATTATTGTTCATGTAAAGCAATGAGCCCTCAACATTGACCTTAAATGGCTTATGCGAGCTTAATTCATCCATTGACCACAATTGCTCCTGCTCGTTGAATAGAATCCTTATTTCAAGTTTTTCAGGAGTTGAATAAGATGTTTTCAAGAGGTCGAATTCCACGTCAAAAATATCCTCGTAATTCACTGTGCCCGGAAATTCCAGTTCACTGATTTCAATCCTGGGATCATCAACAACATAAGCAGTCAGGAATTCAGCCTTGTTAATGTCCTGGTTTTTTGCAGAGACAGTAAATGCCTTCTCGCCTATTTCATTGAATTCTTTTAAAAAAACAGTTGTTTTTTCCTGAAAAATCGGCAGATTAATCTTTTCACAGTCATTATCTAAGCAGACACTGACATCACTGAGAATGATATTTCCTGTATTTTTCAATGTGCAGCTTATCTTAAAAGTCTCATTGACTTTGACTTTATTTGGATAATCACAGCTGATATCAATATTTTTTGAATATACTTTTGTCTCCTGCTCCTTCTTCTGGCTGAGAATTGCAATAATATCATCATATGAATATTTAATTTTACCTTCCTCTGAAATAAAGCTGGTTACATATGTTTTATTCAATGAGTCTGTAATTACTATCGGGAACTTGTAAAGATAATTTTTCTTCAGGGTTTCAGGGACTTTAAGTATCCAGAAAACCTGTTTTTCTTCATTTGGCTTTATCAGTATTAATTTTTTTTGCCCGTCAATAATCTCAACTTCCTTCGGCTTGGATATAATTAATTCCGAGCTCACATAATAGTTTCTTTTGTTTTTTAAAGTAACTTCTAAAAGGTTATATGAGCTAAAATCAACATCATCTCTTATAAGATTCGCATCAATATCAATATAGCCATCAAGCTCATTTCCCATGCCGAGAATATCTGCCTTATTGAATAATTTTCCGGCTTCAAGGTCAGTATCATAGGATTTCCACTCAAATTTTGTAGATGATTTCTCAGAGTCAACTGAATCTTTTAATTTTATGTGTGTCGCATCTAAAAATCCAATCTGGCTGTATGAAACGTCAAAAGGAACCCAGCCACAATCCGGAAAATAAACCTCTGCCCATCCGTGAAGGCCCCATTCATTTTCAAATAGCTCTGAATTAGTATAAGATATTCCTGAAACAAACCTTGCAGGAATTCCCAAAGAGCGGCACAATGCAATAAAAAGGTTAGTTATTTCGTCACACACTCCCTTCTTGTTTTCCAGGACCCATGAAGCTTTCTGGGTGGCTTCTGCTGTCAATGTGCTTAAGCTGTATTCTATATTAGAGTGAGTCCATTCTGCTAATTTAAAAGCCACTTTGTAAAGGTCATCTTCCCCCTCTGCAAGAGAAGACGCGAGGTTGATAATTTCAGGGGTAAGGTCTATTTTTTCCGTTGCAAGAAGATACTCCTGATATTTTTCTTCAAGGTTCAAAACAGGAAACGTTATTTTATTATTTACCTGCCTGAATTTATTATATGTCTTAATTTCAGATTCAAGCTCATAATCCAGGCTGCTCTTTTCAGGATAATCCCACCTGAACAGGAAAGAATCATGTTTTTCCATGGCTAAAGGAGTTGTTTTAAGCTCAATCACATCCTGCCTCCATGTTTCCCTTGGAAAAAAACTCAGTTCAGCAGAAACATATTCCACATTTGATTTAGGAGTTTCCCTGATCAGGTTTATTTCTGAATATAACCTTAAATCAATCAGCAGGTTATCTACAAGAAAAACTCTGTCTGAAGTTTCAGCATTCAGGATCGGAAGAATCAATAAAAACAATATCAAAAAAATCCTCTTTTTCATATTTATTGTTTTTTTCTTCAAAGTATTTAAGGTTTTCTGAAAATTTGTAGAATTAAGTTATTGAGGAAAAAATAATAATGGCCAGATGGAATTTTACAAAGTAAAATGGAATAGGATTTCCAAAAGAAATCCGTCTGTGCCAGTATTATTATTTTTTCCAAGAAATGTATTGTTAAAAACTTGAATTTACAAAATCATAAATTATTTAAACCTTATAATTAATTTTCATTATTATGAAATATAAAATAGGGGTAATGGGCTCTCATAATGAACCTCTTGATAAATCAATAATCATTAAATCAAGGGAACTTGGAAAAGCTATTGCCGAGAATAAATGCATTCTCGTAAATGGCGCTACATCTGGCCTGCCTGATGAATCTGCCCGAGGTGCAAAAGAGGCAGGGGGCTTTGTGCTCGGAATAAGTCCTGCACATGACCCCAAAGACCATGTGAAAAACTATAAGATGCCTACAAAATATTATGATTCTATTGTCTATACGGGCTTCGGCTTTAATTTGAGGAACATAATAAACATAAGGACAAGCGATGCTGTTGTTTTTTTAAGGGGCTCAATGGGAACACTGAATGAGTTCACGATTGCCTATGAAGACAGGAAAATCATAGGTGTATTAGAGCAGTTCGGAGGAGTTTCTGAATTTTTTGACGAGATTGTGGAGATTTGCAAAAAAGATACAGGAGCAAAGATAATCTATGATTCTGATCCTTACAATTTAGTAAAAAAACTGGTCAAAGAGATAAAGCAACAGAGCAGGATTGAAAAATGAAATTCAAAAAGATTTTAATAAGTCAATTAAGATAAATATTTTTTAAACCAACTATAGCATTCTTCAATCACATACTTCTTTTCTTTTTTATCATTTAAATAATGGTCTGAATCCTTAAGAACTTTAAGTTCTTTTTTTGTTTTCAATGAATTAAATAATTTTTTTGAATTAGAAATAGGGACTGTAAAATCTTTTTCAGAATGGATAAGTAAAACAGGTATTCTCAGTCTATTTAATTGCTGTTTTAATCTGAATTTTTCATAGTAAATAAAGTTATTAAAAAAATCAGTGCCGAATAAAAACAAGAATAGATTTGAAGGATTTTTAAGAATAAATGTCAATAGTGTTTTATTAAAATCAAAAACACCTGAAATTATGATTAAAGAATTAATTTTCTTGTTTTTTATTGAGGACATTAAAGAGATGAATCCAGAAAAACTTGAGCCTACTAATCCGATTTTCTTAACTCCCTGGCTAGTTAGATAATTTACTGCTGAGATTATATCATCCTCCTGCTGCTGTATGCTTATTTTTTTATTGCCCTCGCTTTCACCATGGCCTGTGAAATCAAACCTTAATACTGAAAAACCCCTTTTTTTTTCCCATGCCCTGGCAATCTCTTTTATTAATGGAAAATCTTTGCTTATCCTAAAACCGTGGCAGAATATTACAGCAGGCATTTCTGCAATTTTTATATTCTTAGGAAAATGCAAAATCCCGGTCAGCTTCTGATTCTTATTATTTAGAAAAAAAATCTTTTTCTGCATTTTATTCAAATAAGCCTGCAATCTCTTCTTTATTCGCCATTATAATACCATTAGGAGTTATTAGCCCTGTAATGTATCTTGCAGGCGTAACATCAAAAGCAGGGTTTTTTGCGCGGCTTTTTTCGGGAGATGTTCTTATTCTTTCAAAATTTCCAGAACGAGTCCAGCCATAGCTGTACAGGACTTCCTCTTCATCACGCTCCTCAATAGGGATATCCTCTCCTGTTTCAGAGTTAAGGTCAATTGTGGAAAGCGGAATCGCAACATAAAAAGGTATATTGTTTTCATGGGCAAGAACAGCTTTTTCATAGGTGCCGATCTTATTTGCCACATCGCCGTTTGCAGCGACCCTGTCAGCGCCTACAATACAGATGTTTATTTCTTTTTTTCTCATGTAATAGCCTGCGGCATTATCCGCAATAATCGCATGAGGTATGTTCTCTTCCACTAATTCAAAAGCAGTCAGCCTTGAGCCCTGTGATCTCGGCCTTGTCTCATCTGCAAAAACAAAGATTCTCTTGCCGGAATAATGCGCCATCCTGATAGGTGATAGGGCAGTGCCGTAATCAACTGTTGCAAGGGCTCCGGCATTGCAGTGCGTTAATATTCTATCATTTTCATTAATTAATTCATTGCCGTACTCGCCGATTTTTTTGCATGCATCAGCGCTCCTGTCTGCATAGTCTTTTGCAACTGTTGCTGCCCTGTCCTTTGCCTCGGAAACAGTGTCTGAATTCATTATTTTCTTATTTACATAGTTTATGCCGTCAAACAGGTCCTGTGCAGTGGGCCTTGCCTGAGAGAGCTTTTCATTCACTTCAGCTAAATAAGCTTCTAATTCACTCATTAAGCTGCCCTTAAACTGCAATACTGCCTGCGCAATACCATAAGCAGCAGTTGCGCCAATTGCTGGTGCGCCCCTGACAACCATTGTTTTGATAGCGTCATGAACTTCATTGTAATCTTTTAGCTCGATAATCCCGAACTTATGCGGGAGCAATGGCTGGTTAATCATCTTAACAAGATTACCTTCCATCCATACTGTGCGATAGTCTTTTCCCTGGATTATCATGAATTATCAGATATAAAGAAAAAAAACAAGTATAAAAAGTTAAGGGAAAAAATGGGTTTTATAAGAAATAGGACATTTACGAAAAAAAGAACAAAAAATTAAATATAGTTCTCACAGTTTATTTCAAAATCGGGCCTTTTGAGAACTAATATCTTTTCCATACAGTTGCATAGATTGGAATTTCTACATGGGAGGGTCTGAGAGTCCAATCATTATCCTTAAATCTCCAATACATTGTAACTCCGTCTCCTTCGATTATTGCTGTTTTTTCACTAGCAAAAGTTTCTATTTTGCCGTTACTTAAAGAATTTAATTTAATCCAAGTTTGACAATTTACAACCTCACCTTTTGAACCTGAATTATAAGCAATTATCCCTTTTTCCTTTGGATTGAAACTTAAATCTGAAACAGAATCTATTTTATCCAATCTTTCCTTTTTTTTAGTTTTAACTTCATAAATGAAAGTACCGTCAGAACCAGAATATAATAAATATGACTCTCCAACCCAAACAACACTTTCAACAAAACCAATCTCATCAATCTTACTCTTTGATATTATTTCAAAAATTCTTAAAGTCTTGTCATACAGCAGATAAGCATAGTTCCCTTTAGGAGATGCAGAAATTTTCTGGTTGTCTGCAGCAACTGAATTGATTTCTAATAATCTTTCATCAGTTGATTTTTCAGTCTCCAAAATGTCCAAATAAGCATCGTTTCCTTTAGTAGAAAAGACCAGATACTTTTTTGTGTTTATTGGAGAAATATCCACTGAATCCAGATCATATTTTCCTTCATATATTATTATATTTGTTGGGGGGTTTAATCCGTTCAATTTCAGTAAACCAATCATCCACTTATCATTCTTAGTCTTAACATAACTTACTTCTTCTAAACCTATAAAATCCATATCAACCAAAATTTCAGAATTTTGTACCGGCGAACCAATATTTGATGATAAATCTTCAGGAGAATTACGAAAATTGAATTTTTTATCAGAATCTTCCCAAATGATTAAGTCTGTGCTGGGAGCAGTCCATTCAGGATACTCATTAGCTGCATTTTCGCAGGCTAATCTTAACAATTCCCCCTCATCATCAAAAATTATATCTCCTTCAACGGCGTTTTCAGTGACTTTTTTTTCTGGCTTTTCCACAATTTCTGTTTCCCCTGTTTCTTGATTATACACTTCCCATTGTTTAGCAGGCTCTGAAGCTTCTGGTTCTCCAACAGTTTCTTCAATACTTTCTCCAATTTCCTGCGCTTTATCAATTTGTGTAGAACACCCAATAATAAAAATCATCAAAAATAGCATCATAATAAAATATTTCATAATTTCACCTCTTTTACATATGAGTAATAAAACCACTATTTAAATATTTCATATTGAATCTATATTATTAACCCAAGAAAGCTTCTCCCTTCTTCAATCTCAACTTTAAAATTCTCTCCAATTGTCCTGCCTAAATCCGCAAATGTTTTTCTTATTCCAAGATTAATATTCTGTCTGCATTTTTTCCCATAAGCCAGCAACGGAACATATTCACGAGTATGGTCAGTCCCTTTGAATGTAGGGTCATCGCCATGGTCGGCTGTCAGGATTAATAGATCATTGTCTTTTAAATCATCTGTTATTTTTTTAAGGCTCTTATCAAAATCTTCAATGCATTTTTTAAATCCATCAGGATTTCTCCTGTGCCCATACAACATATCAAAATCAACCAGGTTACCGAAAACAATTCCTGCAAAATCTTTTTTCATTGTCTTTAAAATAAAATCTATGCCCTGCTTATTGTCTTTAGTATGAACATACTCTGTAATTCCTTTCATATTAAACAATTCCCCAACTTCTCCGAAAGCAATTGTCTCATAGCCCTTTTCCTTTAAAATGTCAAGAACAGTTTCCTGATCAAAAGGCAAAGCATAATCCTTTCTTTTTTCATTAATCCGCATAAAATTACCAGGAGAGCCTGTAAACGGTCTTGCAATTACTCTGCCGACTTCCCATTTTCCAATGCATAATCTACGGGCGGTTTCACACATTTTATACAGTTCTTCAACAGGATAAACATCACTATGGCACGCTATCTGGAAAACACTGTCTGCTGAAGTATAGACAATCGGCTTTTTTGTCTTTAAATGCTCTTTGCCAAGCTTTTTTATTATTTCAGTTCCAGAAGCAGGGTAATTCCCAAGTGTTTTAATTCCGATCTGTTTTTCAAATTCATTTATCAGCTCATCAGGGAAACCATCAGGATAAACTGGAAACCCAGGATCTTTGATAAAGCCCATCATCTCCCAGTGGCCTGCATCTGTGTTCTTTGCAGGATTCTGCTCAGCCATTTTCCCGTAACATGCTGTAGATTTAACTTTTTTCAGGCCTTTAACAGAATCAATATTGCCCAATCCTAATTTTTCCAAATTCGGCAAATGCAACCCATTTACAGCCTTAGAAAGATTAACAAGAGTATTTGCTCCTTTATCTCCAAACCTATCAGCATCAGGCATATGGCCAATTCCGCAGCCATCAAGCACAATGATGAATATTCTTCTGAAAACCATTATAAAACATTAAAAAGATTAAGTTGTTTAAAATATTTATTCTTTGAATTTACTTAAATTTTAGTTTTAGGCTTGGTGAGATTTGCTGATTGCTCATTAACATTAAACCTGAAGTTCCCCAAGCGCCCCTTTTGATTTTATAAGAAGAGGGAGTTATTGAGGGACTTTTACAATCACATCAAGGGCAACAAGCGATATCCCTCAATAACAAAAATAAGAAGAAATTATTTAAAAAAGAAAAACTAAATTATTCCAATTACCATTTCATAAAAACTTCAAACTTCAGGCCGCGAATGTTTCCTTTTTCTTTGAACTGATAATAATCATCAAAGTCATTAGCGGAAATCTCAATCTTTTTCGCGCCAATTCTCTGCCTGATAAGGTCCTCAAATTCAATCAGGTATGTCTTTAATTCATCCTCTGCAAGAATATAACAGTCTATATCCTGGGTTTTTTGCAATCCTGCCTTTTTCCTGAACTGCTGCACCCTTCTTATAATCTCTCGGGAGAAACCCTCGCCCTGAAGCTCAAAAGACCTCTCTTTATTAATATAAACCTCACCATTAGCAAAAGAGCTGTGCTCATAATTTTCAGGAATGATTTTCTCTTTTACAAGATGCTGGTCTTTTATTGTGATTTTTTTCCTGTCAACAATGAGGTCATAAGAGCCTTTTTCAAGCTTTTTCATAATTGCAGCATCGCTCTCATTTGCAATTGCCGCGATTATTTTCGGAGTCAGTTCCCCGAATTCAGGGCCAAGTGTCTTAAAATTCACTTTGATTTTTGTTTTGGCTTCGTTAAAGTGCTCTTTGACAACCAGTAACCTGATGTTTGTCTGTGTTTTTATCAGCTCTTCCAGTTCTTTAACAGCCTTTTTTGTTGTTTTGTCAGAAGTCTCAATAATCACTTCTTTTAAAGGCCATCTTATCCCGAGCTGGGCCTTTTCCCTTGCATTCAATATTGCCTGCATTACATTCTGCATTATTTCTATATTCGCCTCGATTTCAGTGTCAATCTGTTTTTTGTCAGATGCAGGCCATTTGAATAAATGGACAGAGCCTGTTTTAAGGGAATATTTTTCATTTAGGTTCTGGTAAATCTGCTCTGCTATAAAAGGGCATACAATTGAAAATAATTTCAGTGTTTCAATTAATACATTATAAATCACATAGAGCACTACCTTTTTCTGGGCTAATGTCCCTGAACTTATTTTTTCACGGACCATCTGTATGTATGTCCTGGACAGGTCCAAAAACAGGTTTTCAATCACTACAGGCACCTGCTCAATAAAATAAGAGTCCATCAGCTCTGTGGATTTTTTAACAGCTGAATTTAATTTAGAGAGCATATATCTCTCTTCAACAGAAGCATTTTTAAGGATGGTTTTAGGAATCTTTGCAGGATTGATTCCGCATGTTTTGGAAATATCCTCTAAAAAATTATACAGGTTCCATAATATCTCAATGTTCCTTCTTTTGATTTTCAGATCATCAAAATTATAATTTAAGTCAACTCCGGGATTTGCCCCTGAAATTGAATAATACCTGAATGTGTCTGCGCCGAACTTGTCAATCACTTCATAAGGAGAGATTATATTGCCAAGGCTCTTTGACATCTTCCTGCCCTGTGCATCATTTACAAAGCCGTGCATATAACATGCATTGAAACTCATGTTTTCCATGCTCAGCATGCTTGCCACAAATAAAAGGTTAAACCAGCCCCTGATTTGATCCTTGCCCTCAAGAATAAAATCAGCAGGATACAGCTTTTTGAATAAGTCTTTCCTGTGCGGGAAATCCAGGCAGCTCCATGAAGAAGTGCCGGCATCTATCCATACATCCATTATATCAGGAATTTTTTTCATGATATTGCCGCAGCTGCATGGAATTGTTACCTTGTCAATCCATGGCCTGTGCAGGTCATCAGGAATTTTTGAAGAGTTTAATTTTTTTAACTCATCGCGAGATTCAACAACAACATAGTCTTTGCATTTATCGCATCTCCATATCGGAAGCGGGCTTCCCCAGAACCTCTGCCTTGTAATGCCGTTGTCCCTTAAATTCTCAAGCCATGAATCAAACTGGCTTGAGCCTGCCCAGTCAGGCACCCAGTAGCATTTTTTATTTAGTTTGCGCATCTTCGGAATCATGTCCTCAACTTTAAAGAACCACTGGGTTGTTGTTTTATAAACAACAGGCTCTTTGCATCTCCAGCAGTGTGCATAATCGTGCTCAACCTCAGTTATGGCAACAAGCGCGCCTTTTTTTTCAAGCTGCTGGATAAATATCTTATCGTCTTTTTTTGCTTTTAAGCCTGCAAAAACACCCATCTCCTGGGAAAAGATCCCGGATTCATCAAGGGTATTATAAGGAGGAATTCCCTCCCTGTGGCCAACTTCATAATCCTCAGGACCGCAGCCTGGTGCAGTATGCACCAAACCAGTTCCTGCAGACAAATCAACATATTCACTTGAAAGAACAACTGAAAATATCTTGTCTGATTTTTTTCTCAGCCTGTCATATTCATCTCCAAGAATATCTTCAAAAGGGTGCTCGTATCTTAAGCCGGCTAGTTTTTCACCTTTGAATTCCTCAATTATATTAAGCTTTTTATCGCAGACTGCAGTAATAAAGCCTGCTGCCAGGCCTTTAGCAACAATCCATATATCTTTTTCTACTTTTGCTTTAACATAATCCAGCTCTGGATGGACCATTACTACCAGATTAAACGGAATTGTCCATGGCGTAGTTGTCCAGATTATAAGATATTCATTTTCTTTGCCTTTTATTCTAAATTTAACAAAAATTGACTTGTCTGTAACATTCTTATATTCAAGCTCGTGTTTTGCAAGGGCTGTCTGGCAATGCGCACACCAGGTCATAGTCTTCTGGCCTTCATACAGACGAGATTTTTCATGAGCTTTTTTAACAAGCCACCAAGTTCCCTCAATATACTCATTTTTTATTGTTTGATAGGCATTTTCAAAATCCATCCATACACCTAATCTCTGAAAATCCCTGTTCATTATTTTTAGATTGGTAACTGCAAAATTCCTGCATTCTTTTATGAATTTATCAAGACCAAATTTAAGGATCTCTTCTTTTGTTTTCATGCCGAGTTTTTTTTGTACGCGGCCCTCTGTAGGCAGGCCGTGCATATCATATCCAGCACGATCCCAGACATCAAAGCCCTGCATTCTCTTGTATCTGAGAACCATATCCTTAAGGGATTTATTCCAGGCTGTGCCAATATGGACTTTCCCGGAAGTGTATGGCGGCCCGTCTAGAAAATAGAACTTCTGATTTCCCTGATTCTTTTTTCTGGCTTTTTCAAATACTTTATTGTCCTGCCAGAATTTCAATATTTTTGGCTCAATTGTTACCGGATCATATTTTTGCATGATTATACCTTTATTTTAGATAAGTAATTTCAGGTTTTATATATATTTTATTGATAATTTTAGATTTAAAAAACCACAACATTTATATACTAGTATCAATATTTAGTATACTATTATATAATTTCAATTTAAAAGAAGAGGAGTGATATGATGATAGAAGCCCAAAATGTAAATATGCTTGCAGAAACCCTTAGAAAAACAGGATTAGTTGCCAGTGCAACCGAAGCAATGAGACTCGCTAGAAATATAGCATGTACTGAAAAAAAAGTCACCCAGGATTTTGATAATAAGAAATCAATAATTGATAAATCCCTTGAAAGAAGGAAATACAATTCAAAACAGGAGGAGATTAATGACCTGATTGAAAAAACGGATTTTAATAAAAAGGATTATTTTGTGCCTGTAAAAGGATATCAAAAAGAAGAAATTAAAGCAGATGAGATTGTGGAAGAAGAAAAAATTGAGATAAAACAGGAAACAGAGATAAAGAAAAAACCATCACAAAAACCTGAAACCAGACAATTAAAACCTGTTCATACTGACGACCTGTTCTCAGGCGATAAAACACTTAAGGAGATTATGGATGAAGATGCAGGCAGCATATATTCCAAACCAGAAACGGCTCCTGAATTTGATAAGAAAGAAGAGGATATTTTATCAGATGTTCCCTTGCCGGTAACAGATGAGAGAGAAGAGCCTGAAGAAAATACTGAAAACCAGGCGGAAAAGCCAAACGAATATAACCTGATTTTTTATGATGATGCCCAGGAGACCGGGAATTCAAGTTCCAGGGAAAAAGAGGTTGAAGCTTCATCTGAAAATGATGAATTCATTATTGATGTTGAAGAAAACCCTAATGAGGAATCTATTTTAGATTCCAAATTACCTGAATCCCGGCCTGAAAATCAACCTTCAGCAGGAATCCATGAGCTGAAAACAGAACAAATAACTAAAGCCCATGCTGTTCCGGAAAAGCCTAAAGAATTTAAAAATCCCCTTCCTGAAGTTAATCTGATGGATCATTTTAATTTTGGGAAGAGATAAATCATCCTTTCTTTTTTATTCTAATTTTCTTAAAAATATATAATTATTAAATTGAGTGACATCATGTTTTTAAGGCAAGGGCAACGTGTTTTCTTCCTTAATTACTAAAAATAAATATATTAAAAAAGGACTAATTTTTCTTTAATTTTTTAATTAAAATTCAATTATTTCATTTTCAAAACATTTATATACCAGTATACATAATGTTACAATTAAAAAAAGATGGAACAGCAAATATTTGACCTTCTGTTTAATAAAGACGAGATAACTTGGCAGGGAATAATCTATGACCTTGTGAAATCAGAGCAGATGGACCCCTGGGATATCAATGTGAGCGAGCTTTCAAGGAAATTCCTCCAGAGGCTGAGAAAAATGAAGGAGATGGACCTCAGGATTTCCGGAAAAGTAATTCTTGCCAGCGCAATCCTGCTCAAGATGAAATCCACTAAGCTTATGGAAGATGATATCAATGGCCTGGATTCATTAATTGCATCTATGCAGAGCACAGAAGAGGATTATTTTGAAGAGCTGCTTGATTATAATGGCGGAAACAGTGAAGTTCTCCTTAATAAGCCCACAATCTATCCTAGGACACCCCAGCCCAGAAAAAGGAAAGTCTCTGTTTTCGACCTTGTAAATGCCCTTGAAAAAGCGCTGGATGTCCAGGCAAGGAGAAAACCTATAGTAAGTGATGCTCCTGAAGTTACTGTGCCTGAAAAGCCAAGAGATATCTCACTCGTGATAAAAGACGTGTATAATCAGATAACTGCTTTTTTCACAAAAAATGCAAAAAAAGCCGTGAAACTGACATTTGACTTATTATTGCCCTCTAAAGAAAGAATAGATATTGTCTATACTTTTATTCCCCTGCTGCATTTGGACAACCAGAGAAAGATTAACCTTGTGCAGAAAAAGCATTTCGGCGAGATTGAGATAAAGATGCTGAAAGGGAAAGTTGCACACTGAAAGCGTAATTTTCTTTATTTTAGGAAGATTTTTCCTATGTATTTATAGGGAAAGAGCTTTTTATTTGGAAAGAGAAGGAATTTTTGTTGGATTAGATTTATATGTAAAAGATTTTTTCTGAGGTTAAAATGAGCGAAAACGTAGTATATATTGCATATGACAATAGTGGTTAAACTAGAAAAGGGATTTTATGGTTCAGTTAATACTCATATAGAAGATGCTGATAAGGAAGTTTCTAGTATGTTAGAAATTTATGTCAAAGAAAAAAAATCTAAATCAGAACCATATTATTTAGTAGTTACTGAATCCTTGTTACTAGATAAAGTTATTAAAGCTTGTGACTCAGCTGATATTGAATATAAATTGTTGAATAGTACAAAATAATTATTTTATTTCTTTTTCTCTTATAATAAAGAATACATGGACTAACTTAGTTTTAGCCATTCCTTTTATTTATGTTAAAAGTAAAAAAAATAAAAAGCTCTACTTCAAGCCTGCTTCTTTTTTCAGAATATCTGCTTTATCAACATACTCCCATGTAAAATCTGGATCGTCTCTGCCGAAATGTCCGTAGCATGCTGTTTTTTTGTAGATTGGCCTTCTTAGCTTAAGCTGCTTTATTATCTCAGCTGGTCGAAAATCAAAGTGTTTTTCAACTAATTTTTCAATTTTTTCTTCAGGAATCTTGTTTGTGCCGAATGTGTTGACCCATACGGACATTGGTTTTGCAACGCCAATGCAATATGCAACCTGCACTTCACACATATCTGCAAGTCCAGCTGCAACTACATTTTTTGCAACATACCTTCCGTAATAAGCACCGCTCCTGTCTACTTTTGAAGGGTCTTTTCCTGAGAAACAGCCTCCGCCGTGCCTTCCAATACCGCCATAGGTATCTACTATGATTTTCCTTCCTGTGCATGCAGTATCAGCAACAGGCCCCCCGAGGACAAATCTTCCAGTGCCATTCACAAAGAACTCAGTATCCTCATCAATCCAGTCCTTGCATACTGGCTTAATAACCTCCCTGATAATATCTTTTTTAATCTGCTCAGGCGTGGCTTCAGGATTATGCTGAGCTGCAATGACAACCTTATCAACCCTTACAGGTTTGCCTTCATTGTATTCAACTGTAACCTGGGATTTGCCGTCAGGCCTTAAATATTTAAGAATTTTCTGCCTTCGAACAGATGCTAGTTTAGCAACAAGTTTATGTGCCAATGAAATAGCAAGTGGCATGTATTCTTCTGTTTCATTAGTTGCAAAGCCAAACATCATTCCCTGGTCGCCAGCACCTTGTTCAGCTCCTTCTTTGCCGTCTGCTTCTTCTTCATTAACACCCTGTGCAATATCAGGGCTCTGCTTTGAAATATTAAGCCAGACTCCGCAGCCATCGCCGTCAAAGCCATAGTTGGGGTCATCATAACCTATTTTTCTTATTGTATCTCTTACAACATCCTGTATCTCAACATAAGTTGAGGTTGTGACTTCCCCTCCGATCATTATTGATCCTGTTTTTGCAAGGCATTCCACAGCTACTCTTGCGTTAGGGTCATCCTTGTATATAGCATCCAGGATAGAATCGCTAATCATATCGCACATCTTGTCCGGATGTCCTTCTGCAACACTTTCAGAACTAAAATATATTTTTCCTTTCCCGAATACGCTCATCTTCTTTACCTCCTCAGATTAGATAAGCTTGAAAACATGTGTTTTATTTATATATCTTATTGATAGAATTATTCTGATTGGAATAATACAAAAACATCAGTTTATTCGGACTACTCACCGTGTTTTTAGGTGATGTAGTCCTTAATCTGTTTCCCTTAAGGCTTTAGGCGGCTTGTCCGCCGATTTAAAGGCTTATTCCATAAAGAATATAAATAACCTAAAATTATTCCTGCAGCATGGAGGAACTAAAGCAGATTAAATTGCTGAGGAAAAAGCTTGGCTTAACGCAAAGCGAGCTGGCAATAAGGGCAAATGTTTCCCAGTCCTTAATAGCAAAAATTGAATCTAATAAAATAGACCCCAGCTATAATAATGCAAAGAAAATCCTTGAAACATTAACTCAGCTTGAATCAAAAAAGGACTTAACCGCAAAAGAGATTATGAATTCCAGGATAATATCTGTTTCTCCTGATGATTCAATTAAATCAGCAATAAGCAAAATGAAGAAATTTGACATATCCCAGTTGCCTGTACTGGATGGGAACCATGCTGTAGGTTATGTCAGCGAATCAATAATCATTGACAATCTGTTAAACGAAAGCAAGGACAATTTAATTAAGAACATAATGGAAGACTCTCCGCCTATTGTGCCTTTAGACACTTCCAAGACAATAATTGCCAGCCTGTTAAAGCAGTTTCCATTGGTTTTAGTAAAAGAAAAAGAAAACTTAAAAGGAATAATTACAAAGGCTGATTTGTTAAAGGTTTTGTATAAGTAAATCCATGATTTTTCCAAAATACATTATCTTCTTTTCAGCAACAAACACTTCAAAATCACTTATTTCCTTTAAAAAAGGGCTTAATAATCTTTCAGTTAAGATGTCTTTTCCTTCTGTAACCAGGTTAAAAGAAGGCATTACAATCAATTTTTTATCTTTATGTTTACCTTTTAGAAAGCATTTGTATTTCTCAACTCTGCCATGATCTTTAAGACTAACAGCAGGATGTTCATGGCCAATTATAATTTTTTTTGCTTTGTCAAAATCCTTATTTTTAGGGATTTCATGCCCGTGACAGATATAAATTTTATCATTAAAATAATAATTTTTTATTATAATATTCTTTTTATCTGCAATAGGCCCAATGATTTTATCATGGTTGCCCTTAATTAAAATTACTTTGCCGTATCCGACTAAAAAATCAATCAGTCTTAAAGTATATCTCCATTCTGTTTCGGAAATTACGCCAAATTCATGTTTAAGGTCTCCGTTAATTATAATTAACTCAGGTTTTGTTTTTTCAAGTATTTTTTCCAGTCTTTTGATAACTTCTTTAAACTGGAACCTCGGAATTAACAGGCCCTGCTTATTAAGTGCTTCTTCATAGCCAATATGGACATCTCCTATAACCAATGCTTTTTGGTTTTTTAAATAAAGGCCAAGGTCATTTATATGTATGTTAGGCAGTATTTCCATGTTACTAAAGGATAAAAAAAGAATTAATAAAATTAATGCCAAAAAAGGTTTTACAGCTCAGACAGGTTTATTTCATCATACAATTGCCTGATAGTGTTATGCAATGTTTCTTTCTCACTGTCTGATGCAAATCTCAGCTGGTAATATTTTCCTCTTATCTGGTTGTAGAAAATCTTTGCTTCATGTGTTCTTTTTAAATTAATAAGGTCCCTGCATTTTTTAATCAGGTCCTGGATTGTTTCCTGCCTGTCCGTTAAATCCGGAACTCTGATGTTCTGGGTTTTTTCAATATCACCAATGCCAATGCCTGTCTCTTTCATTAATCCAAGCTTCTCATGCAGGTACTGCCTGAATTCATCATCCTCTAATTTAGATCGTTCTTTTTCAACTTCGGTTTCAGCATAATCTAAAGCACGGTCTTCAATATCAATGACCTTTTCCCGTTTTTCAACTTTTCTTGTTAATTTTCTTAATTCCTGGGCTTTTGTGTCAATTTCTTTTTCTCTTTTATCAAGAAGCCTGTTTGTCTCTTTTTCATGCTCTTTTAAAGTGTCCATCCTTTTCAAGTAGCTTTGTTCGGATTTTTCCAGGTCTGTCTCTTTTTGTTTTAATAGCTCTTCCTGCCTGTCAAGCTGTTTCATCAGCTTATTCAGTTTTTTCTCCCTGGCAGAATATGTAATCTCCCTGTCTTCCAGCTCATGCAACTTTTTCCTGACAATAGCTTCTTTTTCTTTTACAAGAGCTTCCCTTTCATCTAATTCCTGTGCTTTCAGTTCAGTCTTAGATTGTTTTTTAGCTATATTCTGGCCTTTTTCAAAGAAATCTTTTTCCAGCTCAATTAAATAATTTGTACGCTCCCTGATATCGTGGTCAAGTCTTCTTTTTAAATTATCTAAATAATTAGCATCCCGCTTATAAGTCTTGTCAGCAGTGTCAAGTTTTATTTCTTTGCTCCTTAATTGTTTCTCATAATCAAGAAGCTCCAGTTTCTTTTTTTCAAGTTTTTCCATCAGCTGAAGAATATCTCCGTAGCCGCGCATATCCGGAAGGTTTTTAACATCTTCTTTCTTTAATTTATCAATCTGCTCCTTCTCTTTTTCAATCTCAGAAATCAAATCTAAAATGTTTTTTGATTTGCCTGACTTTAATTTACCTGGCTTTATTGCTTTTTTCTTTTTTGCAATCTTTTTAGCATGAGTAATTATCTTCTTGGCCTGCTTTTTTGTAAGCTTTGTTTTTTTGGCAATATGGGTATGTGTATGCTCTGCAAGCTCTTCTGCTGATTTGACTTTTAGTTTTTTCTTTAATTCTTCTGCAGTTTTCCTGCCTACTCCCTTAACCTTTGTCAGGGGTGTTGGTTCAGCTGGTTTTTCTTTTAAAGGAAGTTCTTTTAACTTAAAATCTGATTTAATCAGGCCTTCTTCATGGAGCTCTTTTTCTGTTTCTTCAATATCCCCTTTTTCTTCTTCCCATCCTTCTTTTGTTTCCAGAGGCTTAATCTCATCAGGCAATGAAGAAATATCCTCAAAAGGAGGCATGTCTTCTATTTTAGGTTTTGTTTCTACTGACTCTTTTTCTATAGATAAATCAGGTTTTTTAGGCAAGTCCGGCGGTGGCGGCAAAACAATATTTTTTCCTGGCCTTTTCTTAGCCTTCTTTTTAAACAAGTTTGAAAAAAATCCTGGCTTTTTTTGCTTTTTTTCAGCATCCGGGGCTAAAGGCAGCTCTTTTTCTTCAGGAAAATTTAGAGGAGTCAATTCAGGAAGATCAGGAAGAGATTCAGGCTTAGGCTCAGGCTTTTTCTTAGCCTGTTTTTTAAGATTAAGCTCCCCAGAAATTTTTTTACTGGAAATTGGCGCCATATTGGAAATTATTTCAGGAGCAGGAGGGATATCACCCAGTTCTGGTTTTTTAGATTGTGGTTCCTGTTCCAAAGGAACAATCCTCGGAGGCTCTTCCAGTTCAGGAGGAGGAGGTATTTCAAATTTTGGTTCATGTTCTTCTTCAACCAGTTCTGATTCAGAGATTTGCTTTTCTTTCTTTTTCTTAGGAGCAGGAAGATCATCAGGATTATCTGGTGTTTCTTTTTTTGAAAAAATCTTACCAAAAAATCCTTTTTTATTCTTCTCCTGTTCAATTTTCGGAGGCTCAGGAAGATCTTTTAAATCAAACTTTGGCGGCTCCGGCAAATCTTCAAGAGTCTTAGATTTATTTTTTTCAGCCATATCCAATAATAAAGATAGTGTTTCATTTATTAAATTTTGTTGTATTTGTAAAATAGTAAATCTTTCTTCAAAAAAAATATAAATAAATTCTTTTTTAAATAATATTCAATGCATGAACTAAAAAATCCAGCTAATGAATCTTCTTCGCTTATAAAAGATTCTTATAAACGCCTTATTAACCTTGAAAATAACTTTTCTAATCTTGAGAAAAGCATGGATTCAGCTATGTTAAACTGGAACAATAAAACAGGATTTTTTTCAGATGAGATTAATTTATTAAAAAAAGAGATTGAAAACTTAAATAATGAATTTAAAATTAATTTTGATTTATTTTTAAAGATAATAGATGCTTTTAAAAATAGCGCCAATATTGATGAATTTGAAAAACTAAAAGCAAAAATAGACGACTGGGACCCTGAAAGTTTTGTTTCAATAGATGAATTTAAAAGATTAGTAATAAAACACATAAGGGATAGTTAAGCAACAACTTCATCTAAAGCTTTGATTGCCACTTCTATCTGCTTATTATCAGGTTCTTTAGTAGTGAGCCTCTGCAACAATAACCCCGGCTGGCTCAGGAACTTTATTAAAATATTATCATAATGTTTTGCATTAAATTTCAAGGATTCATATGACACAGCCGCAACTATAGGTATAAAAAGAATTCTCAAGACAAAAAGGATAATCTTCTGCAGGAAAAGATTTAAGCCCAAAAATCCCGGAAATAAGTACATTACTATGTTCGGAAGAACAGAAAAAACCAAAACACTGATTATAAACAAACTCATTAAAAAATGCGTGCCGCATCTTGTATGGATCCTGGAGAATTTTTTAATATTTTTCACTGTTAATTTTTTACCAGACTCATAACAGTTTACAGTTTTATGTTCAGCTCCATGATACTCAAACAGCCGCTTCACATCCGGCATTAAGGAGATAGTTAAAATGTATATTATAAAAATTATTATCTTGAGAATGCCGTCAACCATATTAAACAATAATGGGGAGGTGGTTTCCCCTATTTTCAGGCTTGTTAGTAAATAAGGCAGAAATGTAAAAAACACCAGCGATAAAAACAAGGAACTGACTACTATCAAAAAAATCTCCTTTTTTGTAAGTTCCTTCTGTTCCTCATAAACCTGGTTACCTGACCATGTTATGGCATCTATGCCTATTTTGACCATAAAAATCAGTTTAAATATTCCCCTTATAAAAGGAATCCTGAAAAAGACAGAATTATCTTCATTTGATTTTTCTTTTTTCAGTACAATTTTATTATCTGGTTTTCTGACAGCAATTACTATTTTTTTGGGAGATTTAATCAAAACACCTTCAATTACAGCCTGCCCTCCGATATTATGATTATCCCCCATTTTTTACATTTAAAAGAATTATAGTATAAATATTTTTTCACAAATTTACCTGAAAAGTGCCTTTAAATTGAATTTTTCTGCTTAAAATTAAATTCAATTTTATCCTTTTTTACCAGATAAGCATTAGGATTACTGATTATTTTCTTAAAGCTCTGTGCAATAAAGAACAACAGGAATATTCCTAACAGCACTAGCAAGATTGTCAATGGATTTAATTGATTCAATACAAAAGAGATAGATAACCCTATAGCAGGCGTGTGTTTGATATTTATAAGAAGCATGGTTACTATTGTCAGCAATACAGCCAGGCTGCATTCTATATTTAACGGAAACTTTGAGTAGATGGCTGTAAATGCGCATATACCTGCAATAATATACGATCCAAAGAGGTTTTTACTGATTGAGGACTTTGAGCCTGAAAAAATAACAAATAATGATGCTGCAATTGTTGCAGCAGATATTCCATAGTCAGTTATATTAAAAAGCGCTGATAAAATCACAAAAGCTGTTATCAGCATCAAGCCTACAATAAAGAAAAGCAGGCTGTATTGCTTCAGTTTATTTAGCTTTTTCAAGATTCTTTCACCTATCCCTTAAGATTATATAATCTGTGCAAGTATTTAAATTTTGTGTTTTTTGTAGCTTAGTAGTGTAAAATGTATACTGGGATAATAAAAAGATTTATTAATAATAATTATTTATTGAATTTATATGCAAAATACAATCACAAAAGAAAAACTGGAAAAGTACTTTGACATTACAGGAAAAGCAATTGATATTGTCAGGAAATCTGATAAAGACAAAAAAAGGAAAGATATAGCAGATGATTTTCTGGATATGGCTGAACGCTATTTCTCAGATGCAAAGCATTTTTTCAATAAAGGAGACTGGGTTAATTCTTTTGCTGCTGTGAATTATGCGCATGCATGGCTTGATGCAGGCGCAAGAATAGGTGTATTTAAGGTTAAGGACAGCAAATTGTTTACTGTAGATGATGAATAGATAATATCTAACTAATCTATTCCCTGCTCTGGAATGAGTATTTATAATCATGCCTGCACTTGCACTTTTCATTCATCTCGATTATTGGTATAACTGCAAGCAGTAATTTTATCACTTTACCGACATTGTTTTTAAATGTCGTTACAACTTCCGCTACATTCACTTCACGGCCTTCTTCAAAACAGTCATAGTCAGTGGCCATTGCAATTGATGCATAGCACAGCCCGGCTTCCCTTGCAAGCACAACTTCAGGCACAGTTGACATATTAATTACGTCTGCATTCCACTGCTGCCATAACCTTGATTCTGCTCTTGTAGAAAATCTTGGACCTTCAATTGTAACCACAGTACCTTTTTCATGAAAGCTGAGATTAAGCTTTTCAGCAGATTCCTTAAGCAGTTTTCTCATATACCTGCAAAAAGGCTCTGCCATCGGTATATGGCAAACTTTATCTTTTTCCCAGAACGTAGAAATCCTTTTAGTGGTCCTGTCTATGAACTGGTCAATAAAAACAAAATCACCCGGTTTTATTTCCTTTTTCAGGGAGCCGCAGGCTGTAGTTGCAATGATATGAGTGCAGCCTTCATTTTTCAAAGCCTGTATATTTGCCCTGTTCGGCACATTTGTAGGCATAATCTCATGTTTTCTTCCATGCCTGGATACAATGACAACATCAATTCCTTCAATTTTTCCGATAACCAAATGAGATGCCGGCCTGCCGAATTCCGTGTCAACATCTTTTTCCTGTGCATTTTTCAGGATTTCAGGATTCTCTAATCCAGAACCGCCGATAATTCCTATTTTCACCATAAAACCACCCTTTATTTTAAAATCTATAAGAATTTAAATATCTTCCTCTATCTGCAAATCACCCAGCTCTTTTTGGGATTAAGTAATATATAAATATTTCCAAAACTTGATTTTTTGATTTTTAAATTAATTTTATTTTACTTTTATTTTTTAGTTATTAAGAGAGAACACACGTTGCCCTTGATGTGATTTTTAACGTCCCTCAATGGCTCCCTTTGATTATTAAATCATAAGGGGCGCTTGGGGAACATCGAGTTTAACATCCAGAGCAATAATTAGAATTCCCCAAGCCTAAAAATAATTAAAAATCAGACTTTTTTTTATTCTGTTCTTTTTTTCAAAGAATAATTTTTTATATTTTTCAATAATTTAAGACAATATGCCGACTGAATTTGAAAACAGAGTCTATTCTTTAACATCAAAAATACCAAAAGGAAAAATCTCCACTTATAAGGAAATAGCTAAAGCCCTAAATATAAAAGCATACCGGGCAGTAGGCCAGGCATTAAGGAAAAACCCTTATTGGCCAAGAGTAGCCTGTCATCGTGTTGTTTCTTCAAATGGAGAAATAGGGGGATTTAAAGGGAAAAAATCAGGACGGATAATAGAAGAAAAAATCAGCCTGTTAAAAAAAGAAGGAATTGAAATAGAAAATAATAAAATCAATCTGAAAAAGTATTTTTTTAAGTTAAATAAATAGCTAAGAAATAGAAGGGAAAAAAGAAAAAAATTAGCTTATTATAGGATAAACATTAGATAAATCTATTTCAATCATCCTAGGCATTGATTCTAGTCCCCATGTCGGTTCAGGCAATCTTTCACTAAGAGGTCTTCCATAAATTTTCAATTTAGCTTCTTGACCAACTTCGGTCATCAATGAAATAAGGGGACACCCCTTATAATCCCCTTCCGCTTCGTTCCTCGTCAACTTTTTCAAAGTTGACGTATCTCACTCAGCGGCG